>CAZOCA010000396.1:0-4178 GCA_964578105.1 uncultured Pararhizobium sp. | reverse complement strand
ACAAACCGGACACTTTGGCAGCACCACCGCGCAGGCGCCCAGCGGCTGCCGAGGCGACATTCATGAAGCCCTGCCCCGCTTCACCGGCATTCAAAATGGCTCCAAAAATCACGAATATTGCAACAATGCTGACCGAGACGCCCGTCAACTTGCCCCAGATTCCACCCTCGGCAATTGTCAGTGTTCCCAGAAAGCTTTGCAGCGGTATACCGGCATAGCCAAACTCGCCGGGAATGTGCTGGCCAAACAGCCCATAGGCCAGCGCCAGCGCAGCAACCGTCGGCAGCGGCCAACCTATGGCACGCCGTGCCATTTCAAGCGTAACTGCCAAAAGAACAACTGCCACACCCAGTTGAAGGTCACCAGACAGGGTGCCGTATTGATCGCCCAACATATCTTCATTGAGTGCAATCCAGATGCAGGCAGCCACACCCAACACGCACAGCACTGTGCCACTGATGCGCTGACGCTGTGTCTTTGCCATGAAAATCAGCACCCATGGCAATGCCAGCGCCATATGCAGGGGACGGCTGAGAAGATTGGGCACCAGTCCGGAAAAAATCAGCCAGATGTGAAACCCGATGGACACGGCTCCAAGCGCACACCAAAAGAGGCGCGCTGTACCAGACAGCGCGCCTTCATCAGAAGCATTAAAAAGTGAACCTGTTGTCACGCCTATATGCTACTTCTGCGCATCACTTCTGCGCATCGGAAAGTGGGAAATCCATTTCCGTGTAATAGCGCAATGCGCCAGGATGAATGGCGCTTGTGATAGTGCCCATCAAGCCCTGATCCACGCCATTCCACCAGGCAGCATCTTCACCCATTTTGGCCTTTTGATCCCAATAGGTCTTGGTCAGCTGGTAGGCCGTATCATCATCCATATTGGTGGTGGCATAAGCCACGACCGGCAGTGATGTGGTTACAATGTCAGCATCCTGCCCGGCATAAGTGCCAGCGGGAATAACGAGCCGCGTACGTTTGGTGGCGGCGATCTGCTCATCATCCAAAGACAGAACTTTAACGCCCACGCTGGCTGCAGCTTCAATGACATTTGGCGCAGGCCAGGAACCAGCGGTAACAAACCCGTCAATCTGACCGTTCTTCAGCGCCGGCACAGCATTGGACAATTCCACATCCGGTAGATTGACCTTTGTTTCCAACCCGAACAGACCCAGATACTTCGCCCCCTCACGCGCACCGAAAGAGCCCTTGCCAATCAATATGGTCTTGCCTTCCATATCAGCGAAAGAATTGATCCCCGCATCTTCGCGCACGACAAAATGCATGGTCAGCGAAGGAATCGGGAACAGCGCTCTGATCTCATCAAATTTCGGATTGCTCTTGCCTTCAAACATGGCCTTGCCACCCTGTGCCAAACCAACAAGTGCTGGCGGCGTGGTGAATACATAATTGCCTGGGCGAGCAGCAGCTTCCATGACGTTCTGAACAGACCCCTGGCTCTCCTCAACGGTGACAATCACATCGCCATTCGTCCCAGCCTTCATGGCCTCGGCAATCTGAACCGCCATCTGATAATAGGACGAACTGGATGATGCTGATTTGTAAGTGACACGCGTCTCTGCATGGCTTGCAAAGGCCGTTGCTGCAAGCAATCCTGATGCCAGAGCCAAGCTCTTGAAAAGTTTCATAAAATTTCCTCCAGAAGTGTTTTGTCGATTTGTAGTCATTGTATGCTGACAGCCTATGACATATATCCGCGTCAAAACAAGCCTCCTCACATCCTCTCAGGCGCATTGCGCCAAGACCAAAGTCTGGGTTCAACTCCATGCTCGATTCCGCACTTCCACTCATTTCAGTCAAGAACCTTGAAAAGACCTATGACGGCGGGTTTCAAGCCCTGAAAGACGTCTCTCTGGACATCAAACAGGGGGAAATTCTGGCGCTACTCGGCCCCAATGGCGCTGGCAAAACCACCTTGATTTCCGCCATCTGCGGCATTGTGACGCCCACAGGCGGCACAGTCACCGTCGCAGGCCATGACATCATCAAGGACTACCGCAAAACCCGCTCCATGATCGGCCTCGTACCTCAGGAACTGACCACCGACGCATTCGAAACAGTATTTGCAACGGTCAGCTTTTCACGCGGCTTGTTCGGCAAAAAGCGCGATGATGCTTTTATTGAAAAAACCCTGAAAAGCCTGTCGCTCTGGGACAAGAAGGACAACAAGATTATCCAATTGTCCGGCGGCATGAAACGCCGTGTGCTGATTGCCAAAGCGCTATCTCACGAACCTGACATTCTCTTCCTTGATGAACCAACTGCCGGGGTGGATGTAGAGTTGCGCAAAGACATGTGGCAGGTGGTGCGCGAATTGCGCGAAAGCGGCGTCACCATCATCCTCACCACCCACTATATTGAAGAAGCTGAGGAAATCGCCGATCGCGTAGGCGTAATTGCCCATGGCGAAATCATTCTGGTCGAAGACAAGGCAGAATTGATGGCAAAGCTTGGCAAGAAAATGCTGATGCTGGACCTGCATGAGCCGCTCAAAGCACTGCCGGATGCTCTGAACCGCGACAGTCTGGAGCTATCAGAGACAGGCGAGCAAATCATCTACACCTACAACACACAGGGCGAGCGCACAGGCATAACCTCGCTGCTGCAGGACCTCTCCGATGCAGGTATCCGCTTCAGAGATCTCAACACCAAGCAAAGCTCGCTTGAGGAAATCTTTGTCACGCTGGTCCACGAGGACTCAGCGCAATCAAAAGTAAAAGACGAGACAAAAGCCAAAGACCCGGCGGAGGCCACATAAATCATGAATCTCATTGCTGTCAGAGCCATCTATGCGTTCGAAATGAACCGCATGTGGCGCACCCTGTTCCAAAGCCTCATTTCGCCGATTTTATCGACCTCACTCTATTTCGTGGTGTTCGGATCGGCCATCGGATCGCGCATTCCGGAAATTGAGGGCGTGAGCTACGGCTCCTTCATCGTGCCAGGCCTCATCATGCTGTCCTTGCTCACCCAGTCGCTGTCCAATGCTGCCTTTGGTATCTACTTCCCCAAATTTACGGGCACGATTTACGAATTGCTGTCAGCCCCCATTTCCTCATTTGAAATTGTGCTGGGCTATGTGGGAGCCGCCGCCACCAAATCGCTCATTCTGGGCGCAATTATACTGGCAACAGCCAGCCTGTTCGTAGAGCTGCAAATCGCGCACCCGTTTATCATGCTGCTGTTTTTGGTGCTAACCGCACTGACCTTCAGCCTGCTCGGCTTTATCATTGGCATCTGGGCCGACAGTTTTGAAAAACTGCAGATCGTGCCGCTGCTGGTCATCACCCCATTGGTGTTTCTGGGCGGCAGCTTCTATTCGGTCAACATGCTGCCCCCCATCTGGCAGACGGTGACGTTCTTCAATCCGGTGCTCTACCTCGTCAGTGGCTTCCGCTGGAGCTTTTACGAGGTTGCCGACGTCGATGTCACCATCAGCCTCGCTGTCATCACTCTTTTTCTGGTGAGCTGCATTTCCATCGTGTGGTGGATTTTCAAGACCGGCTATCAGGTCAAGCAATAGGACACACAAACAAAAATCCCGGCTCCTGAGGAACCGGGATTTTGAATCTTGTATCAGGCCGTTAGGCCAATCTGTTGATTCAGATCATCAGGCTGCAGATGTGTGCAAACGTCCATAGAACAATGGGGTGGACGAAACTGACCGCAATGTTTTTGCGCCGTACAGAACAGCCAGATCAGCCAGCGGCTCAACCAGAACAACCAGCATGTAGGCGGCACCGAAGGAAGCAACGGAACTCAGGCTTTCTGCGCCAAATCCCTGACCGTAGAACGCCCAGAATGCAACCCAGGCAACCACACCACCCTGATAGGCAGTTGAGAGCGTCAATGCCTGTTTGTAGGACAGATCCACATAGGCAGTCTTTGGTGCAATGATACGTTTGGCCAGCGCGCTGATAGCCCACAATGGCAGCAGCAGCGTGGTTACATTCATGCCGTATTGCGGCAGATCAATCGGTGCGAAGAACACACCCTGTGCCAGCAGACCAAGCGCCAGACCAATGGCCGCCGCGCCGCCGCCAAACAGCAGATAAAGTGTGGACCCCAGAATGAAGTGAACTTCCGATACGCCAACTGGATAATGCGGCAATACCTGAAAGAACACGAAAACAATCAACGTGGCTGCAACACTG
>CAZOCA010000395.1:0-4180 GCA_964578105.1 uncultured Pararhizobium sp. | reverse complement strand
TGGCTGCCAATGCAGCTACCTTGGCCGATGGCTTCTTGAGCCGCCTCAATATGGATTTGTCTCTTGCACCAACTGGCGATGCGCGACTGGAACTGCCCTTTGGCGCAACAACAAGTACAATCGCCGGTGCATCGCTGACGATCTCTTACGATGTCAACAACAGCCAGGACTGGCGGTCCGATTTGCGCATGAGTGATCTGCAAAGTGCAGAAATGAATCTCGATGAAGTGAGTTTGCAGGCTTTTGGCGTGGTGCAAAATGCCAATGACCTGACACGGCGTCTGGTCACCCATCAATTTGAAGGTGTATTGGCAGGCATTGCGGCCACAAAGCCAGCTTTGGCCCAGGCCATAGGTACGCGGATCAGCACCCGCGGCAGCGGTGAATGGTCTCCAGCAATTGGCATGAAAATCGATGATTTTTCCGTAACCGGTGAAACGCTGAGCGTGAAGGCCAACGGTATTTTGTCACGCGGCACATTCGATGGAAATCTCGAACTGGAAACGGCTGACCTCAACGCGTTTTCGTTTCTCGCGGCGCGCAGGCTCGGCGGAGCAACCGCCCTTATGGCACAGGGCACAATCGGCTTGATTGGTGGTAGTTTTGATCTGACGCTGGAGGGCGCTGGCCGCTCCATGCAGGTGGATATTGAGCAGGTAGATAATCTGTTGCGCGGCACGACGAGCCTGTTTGGCGGTGTGGCACGAACCACCGAGGGACTGAGCTTTCGTAATTTTGAAGTCTCCAATGATCAGGCGGAGTTGAATCTGAATGGCCGCTTTGCCACCGAAATTGCAGACCTCACCGGCAAGGCTTTGATCCGGAATATTGCAAGCATCAGCCCAAATGGCTCGGGGCCTCTCATTCTGGATCTGAGCCTGAACGGCCAGCAGACCCCGTTCGATCTGATGGCAAAGCTTGGTCTTGAAGAGGGCATGCTGTCCGGAAGGCCAGTTCGCGATATCGCGCTTGTGTTCGATGGCAACACCGATGGCGAAACGCTGACAGGTGATCTGTCCGGCGATGGCTTCATCGACCGTCAGCGCCTGACTTTGGCCGGGCGTGTTGCCGCCAGTGAAGACACGCGCAGCGTAACCGGGCTTCGCCTTAATATTGGCGCAACCGATATAGAGGGTGATCTGACCCTGAACGCCAGCGGCTTGATTGATGCCGACCTCTCCATTCAAAGCCCTGACATAGGCCCGGTCGCAGCGCTCGGGCTGGTCCAGGCATCTGGCGAGGTCAACGGTACCATCGGCTTGCAGCCCCAGGTAAATGAAACTCAGACAAATGAAAGTCAGGCAAGCGAAACCCAGTCAGCGGATATCGATATGACGGCGCGTAACGTGCTGTTCAATGATATCCGCATCGGAAGTGCTGATATAAAGGCAAAAATCTCAGAGCTGTTCAGGCTTCCAGGGATCGACGGCACAATTTCAGCACGTTCGGTGGTCGTAAGCGGCTTTGACGTCACAAGCATTGACGGTTCGGTTTCCACATCAGGTGATGTGACCAACTTTAATCTCGATGCCGCTCTGGCCGACAACAACACTTCGTTTTCCACTGCCGGGCAGATGGCCCGCGGTGAGACCCTGTCCAGGATCACTGTAAACAAATTCGATCTGACATCTGACATCTCCAACGCCCGGTTGACTGCGCCAGCAGAGCTTCAATTGCGTGATGGGACGGTGCAAATTTCAAATGCCACCTTGCAGGTCGGCGATGGCAGCATCCAGATAGATGGCAGTTCTGGCAGCGAAATGGATATTCGCGTTGCGATCAACGCTCTGCCGTTGAACATCGCTAATGCAGTTGTTCCTGACCTCGGTTTGCAGGGGCGCGTGAACGGGCAGGTGTTGATTACAGGAAGCCCGGACAATCCTAATGCCAGCTTTACAGTGGATGGGGCTGGCCTGTCCGCAAGACCTTTGGCAGATGCCGGAATATCGCCGGTGCAACTCAATGCAACCGGCACATTCCAGAACAAGGTTCTGGTGTTGAACCGCGCTGCAGCGAACAATGATCAGGGCATGAATCTGACCGCAAATGGCGAGGTTTCCCTGGCCGCATCCAGTCTGGCCATCGACGTTGCTGGCAATGCGCCGCTGTCCTTGATTGATCCCGTGCTCCGAGAGCGCGGTGCAAGGGCAACCGGGACTGCAACGCTGGACATGCAACTACGGGGGGCCTTCCAAGACCCACAGATTGGTGGCCGGCTGTCGGTTGCCAACGGCACTTTTTCTGACCCATTGGCCAATGCGCGGCTGAACAACATCAATCTCTCCGCTTCATTAAGTGGCAGTCAGGCCATTATAGACAATTTCAGCGCTGCGCTGGCCACGGGTGGCACGGTATCGGCATCCGGTTCGGTGGGCATATTCGACCAATCCGCCAGCAATCTGACAATTCGTCTCAATGAGGCGCGCTATACGGACGCACAGACATTTTCCACGATCCTGAATGGCACATTGTCGCTGACCGGTGATTTGACCAGCAACCCGTTTTTGTCGGGCGAGATCAATTTGGATGAGACGGAAATCACAGTGCCGGAAAGCTTTGCATCAAGCTCGGAATTGCTTGATGTGCGCCATGTCATGCCGCCTGGCACTGTGCGCCAGACCCTTGCCAGAATTGAGCGTGCAACTCCCACACCAAAGCCGTCAGCACGTCCCTTTGTTCTGACCCTTGATGTGACCGTCAATGCGCCCAACCGCATTTTCGTGCGTGGTCGTGGACTGGATGCAGAATTGGGTGGCCGCATCCGTCTGACCGGACCAACCTTCGATATTGTGCCTGTCGGTCAGTTTGACCTGATCCGGGGCAGATTATCCGTCGTTGGTCGGCGTATTGATCTGAATGAAGGCACAATTCTCATGCAGGGTGATCTTAACCCCCAGATCAATTTCCTGGCGCTTGTTGAAACCGAAGATGTGGACGCCTTCATTCGCATTGAAGGCCGTCTGGATGATATTGAAGTCACCTTCACATCTTCGCCGGCATTGCCACAGGATGAAGTGTTGTCGGAGATCATCTTTGGCCGTGGTGTTGGTGAACTGTCACCAATACAGGTCGCCCGCCTGGCTTCCATCGCGCTGGAACTGACAGGTGGCAACAGCCCCAGTCTGATCGGAGGTCTGCGCGATGGCATTGGCCTTGATGATATTGATATCGTGAGCGACGGCAGCGGAAACACCGCCGTGCGTGCCGGTAAATATATCAACGAAAATGTCTATCTGGGCGTCGAAGCTGGACAGGAAGCAGAAGCCACCATCAATCTGGATATCACAGATGATCTGACCGCCAAGGGCTCTGTTTCTTCGGACGGCAATACTGGCCTCGGCATCTTTTTCGAGAAAGATTACTAGAGCGTATCAACAGGAAGCGCTCCAACACCTCTTACAATGCTGGTCTGGACCGGTCTTGCTGATGTAGTGTCGCCTCTGAACAATCATGGTGTGAAGGCAGACACGTGGCAGGTGAACTAATCATTGGAATTGATGTCGGCACGACAGCTGTGAAAGTTGGCCTGTTGGATCAGGCGGGCACTGTTCTTGATCATGTCAGCCAGTCATACCCCACGCAGCGTGGAGAAGCCGGAATTGTTGAGCAAGATGCTGAACATTGGCTGCGGCCGGTTGAAACAGCCTTTGCCAAATTCTCAAGCCAATTAAGCGGTGTCGCCGCCATTGGCATGTGCTCGCAAGTCAGCACCCATCTCTTTGTTGACAAGGATGGCAAGCCTTTGGCGCCTGCAATTCTGTGGCAGGATGGCAGAGCCGTTGCCGAGGCGAAAGAACTGGACGCCGCCGTGTCTCAGGAACAGCGCATCGCGTGGTGGGGTGCCCCGATGCCAATTGACGCAAGTCATGTTCTGTCGCGCATGCTCTGGATGGCCCGGCACAGACCGGATATTTGGGATAAAACTGCCTTGGTAATGCTGCCGAAAGACTATTGCATCCTCAAGCTTACAGGTGAATTGGCGACAGATGGTCTGTCCAATATCGGGCTGGTTGATCAGAAACTGAAACTGATCCCCGAAGTTCTTGATCTTGTTCCAGGCGCTGCTGATCGCGTGGTCCCGGTGCGTGATGTGCTGTCTATTGTCGGCCAGGTCAGGTCTGGCCCTGCTGCCGGTATACCGGTTGCAAATGGAACCATGGATGGCTGGACCGGTCTAGTT
>CAZOCA010000394.1:0-4200 GCA_964578105.1 uncultured Pararhizobium sp. | reverse complement strand
CCCTGACCAAAACCACACTCACCAATTCGACCTCCCAATTGAGTCTAGACCCTAGGATACGAACCCGAATATGGCTTTGACATCCCGCAGAACCGGTTGTGCCAGCACGCGCGCTTGTTCAGCGCCGTTACGCAACACTGCGTCCACATGATCCGTATCATCCATCAGACGGCGCATCTCCAAAGTGATCGGAGACAGGGTTTCCACAGCCAAATCGGCCAGAGCCGGTTTGAACTTTGAAAACTCGGCCCCGGCATATTCTGTCAGCACATCCTGCGGCGCCTTGTCAGACAGGCCGGAATAGATGTTGATGAGATTGCGCGCTTCCGGCCGGTCAGCCAGATCATCGAGATTATCCGGTAGCGGATTGGGGTCCGTCTTTGCTTTACGAACCTTCTTCGCCAGATCGTCAGCATCATCCGTCAGGTTCAGCCGCGACAGATCGGAAGCATCGGAACTCGACATTTTCTTCGAACCGTCCCGCAAGGACATGACCCGTGTTGCCGCACCCGTAATCAACGGTTCCGGCAGCGGAAAATAGGCCTTGTCCGGCCCGACGCCCAAACCGAGGCGGTCAATTTCGCCAGCAAAATCCACATTGAATTTCTGCGCAATGTCGCGGGTCAGTTCCAAATGCTGTTTCTGATCCTCGCCCACCGGCACATGGGTGGCGCGGTAAGCCAGAATGTCAGCAGCCATCAAACTGGGATAGGCAAACAGGCCAACAGACGCGTTTTCGCGGTTCTTGCCGGCCTTGTCCTTGAACTGGGTCATACGGCTGAGCCACCCCATGCGGGCAACGCAATTGAAGAGCCAGGCCAGTTCGGCATGTTCTTTTACTTGGCTTTGATTGAAAACAATGTGTTTCGATGGATCAATGCCCGCAGCCAGAAAAGCCGCTGTCACTTCCCGTGTTTTCTGCCGCAGCACAATGGGGTCTTGCCACACGGTGACAGCATGCAGATCAACAACGCAATAAACGCAATTGTGGCTTTCCTGCATGGCAACGAAGCGCTTGATAGCGCCCAGATAATTGCCAAGATGTACATTGCCGCTAGGCTGGATGCCGGAAAACACCCGTGGTTCAAAACCGGAAGCTGCCGTAGTCATGTTTCACTCTTGTGACTGGAATTGAATGCTGCGCTCTTATGACGAAGCCGGGCGGTGCTGGCAAGACTCAACCTTTGGAGCGGCTCCGTATCCGTTGTGCAATGGTCAATGCGTTGAAGACGCCGGTCAACTGACACACCAAGCCGAAGATGGCGAGGCTGACAGTGCCCAGAACCCCCATACCAAAGAATTTCACCAGGAAGGTAGCACCGGTCAGAAGCGGGCTTAGCCAGTTGGCGCCATAGTAGATCCAGGCACCAGTCAGAAGCGTTGCCAGCACCAGACGCGGTACCCGGCGATGCAGACTGTCATCCCACACGAAGTGACCGCGTTTCCACAGCATAAACCCAAGGCAGCCGGCATTGGCCCAACCGGCAAGAGAGGTGGCAATGGCAATGCCAACGTGTTGAAAAAGAGGGAACAGTGCCAGGGAAAAGGCCACATTCACGGCCACCCCTATGCCTGCAAAATACATGGGGGTCTTGGTATCTTCGCGGGCAAAGTAACCTGGAGAAAAGACCTTGATCAGAACAAAGGCTGGCAGGCCCCAGGCAAAAGCGGCCAGGGCAGCACCGGTTTGAATGGTCGCTTCCGGTGTGAAATTTCCGCGCTCGAACATTAACCGGATAACCGCATCCGGCACCAGAAACAGAGCCATCGCTGCAGGCAGGGTCAAAGCCAGCGCCAGTTCCATTGCACGGTTCTGAGTGTCGCTGGCAATCTGCAGCTCATCGCGTCTTATGTGCCGCGACAGGACCGGCAGCAGAACCACCCCCATGGCAATACCAACGATGCCCAGCGGAAACTGATAAAGCCGATCTGCGTAATACAGAAATGAAACCGCACTGTCCTGAGTGGACGCGATGATGGTACCAACAAGAATGTTGATCTGGGTAATACCCCCGGCAATCACACCTGGAACACCCAGCGCCAGCAGGCGCTTGACGGATTTTGTCAGGCGCGGCCGTTTGAGCCGAAGATTGAATTTGGTTCTCCGAAACATCCAATACAGCACGCCCAACTGCACAAACCCGGCCACGAAAACGCCCCATGCCAGCCAGTAACCGGAAATAGGTGTGTCGCCAAACCCCCGCAAACCAATGACAGCCAGAACGCCAACCATGATGACGTTCAAGAGGATAGGGCCGTAGGCTGCCGCACGAAAATGACCGAACGTATTGAGCATGCCGCTGAGCATCGCAATCAGTGACATGCACAACAGATAGGGGAAGGTAATGCGTGTCAGCCAAACCGCCAGTTCAAATTTGACGGCATCGTCCATGAACCCGGGCGCAAGAATGGATACGAAGAAGGGGGTCGCAATTTCTGCCAGTGCTGTCAGCAGCAGCAAGGTGAACAGAAACACGGCCAGAATTTCACTGGCGAAATTGCTGGCCTTTTCGGGGTTCTTCTCCGCCTCGCCCTCTTCCAGAGAGCGCGCAAACAGCGGCACAAAGGCTGCATTGAACGCACCTTCAGCAAACAATCTGCGAAACAGGTTTGGCAGCCGAAAAGCCACCAGAAAGGCATCTGCAACCGGGCCGGTGCCGACAAAAGCTGCCATAAGAAGATCGCGCACATAGCCAAGTATACGGCTTAAAAGCGTTGCAAAACCGACAGTGAAGAAATTGGAAAAGAGTTTCACACGGTCAGGCTCTTTTTGTTCATCGGCGTTGTGTTGCGTTTACTTTTGTTTGGCACATGACCTGCCGTACCGGGCTTTGTCGTGAAAATCCGCACCAACCGATCCTTGATCGCTTTGTGTTTTGCAGGACCGGTAATCTTCTCACCCATCAGATCCGTCACGTAAAAACCATCCAGTGCGCGCTCACCGAAAGTCGCAATATGAGCTGAGGCAATGTCCAGATTAAGATCAGCCAAAGCGGTCGTCAGATCATATAGCAGACCGAGCCGGTCGAGGCCGGAGACTTCGATAACTGAAAACAAATTGGAAACGGTGTTGTCAATCGAGACCTCTGGGTCCAGCGAAAATGCTTTCTGTCGGCGAGTCTTCTGGCTTTTGGTGGCCAGCACGCCAGGCAAATGCAACGATCCGTTCAACACGTCTTGAATGAGATCGCCAATGCGCGCACCACGGCGCAATTCATCGGCATCATCATTGAATTCCCGGTTGATGAAAATGGAATCCAGTGCCTTGCCATTGGTGGTCGTGAAAATCTGTGCGTCAACAATGTTTGCGCCGGCAACAGCGCAGGCTCCGGTCACATAGGCCAGGAGCCTGGGATGGTCCGGCGCATAGACGGTGATTTCGGTAATTTCTTCAAATGATTTCGTATGGACGCTTGTCGCAAAGGTTCGCTTTTCCGCTTCGGCATCATTGATGAAACGCGCATGGCGCGCCATTGCATCGGGATCTACCCGCATCCAATAGGCCGAATAATGGAGTTTTTGATAGGTATTGACCTGGCGTTGGCTCCAGGCTTTTTCGTCGTCGCGCTTTTCTTCCATCAGCACATGGGACAATTGCTGTTTGGCGCGATTGACGCGCTCGCTTTGGGCAACCTGTGTAAAGCCACCGGTGAGCAGCGGCTCGGTTTCATAATAAAGCGTGCGCAGAAGCTGGCCTTTCCAGCCATTCCAGACACCAGGACCCACAGCTTTGATATCGCAGACGGTCAGGATAAGCAGCATTTTCATGCGCTCAGTGGTTTGGACCAGAGCATGAAAATCCTGAATGGTCTTGCGGTCGGCCAGATCGCGTGACTGGGCAATGGACGACATCGTCAAATGTTCTTCAATCAGCCAGGCCACCAGTTCGGTCTGCGCTGGGGTCAGGCCAAAGCGGGGGCACAGTTTACGGGCAACCTTGGCACCGGCAATTGAGTGGTCTTCTTTACGTCCCTTGGCAATGTCATGCAGGAACAGAGCGACATAGAGGATGACGCGATCCTTGATTTCCGGGAAAATCTCATTGGCAAGAGGATGTTCCGCTTCCAAGTCGCCACGCTCGATTTCGGCCAGAATGCCGATGGATCGCAGCAAATGTTCATCAACAGTAAAGTGATGATACATATTGAATTGCATCATTGCCACGACGCGCCCGAAATCAGGGACAAAGCGGCCCAGAAC
>CAZOCA010000393.1:0-4227 GCA_964578105.1 uncultured Pararhizobium sp. | reverse complement strand
CAGATCGTCCGTGATGAAGCATCATTGTCGACCTATTTGCTCGAAACAGTGCCGGAACTCATTCCCGAAGACATCAAGGCACGCTATCCGAACGATAAAACCGGCCAGATCAACACACTTCTCGGCACCAACCCGCTTTTGTTTGATACCTACCTTAAGGGCGCAATCGAGGTAGATGTAGACTGTCTTTGTGACGGCGAGGATGTCTATGTATCGGGCATTATGGAGCATATTGAAGAAGCGGGCATCCATTCAGGAGATTCGGCCTGCTCATTGCCGGTGAACACCTTGTCAGATGCAATCGTGGCTCGCCTCAAAGAGCAAACAACCGCCATGGCAAAGGCGCTTGATGTGGGCGGATTGATGAATGTGCAATACGCAATCAAGGATGATGAGATCTACGTGCTTGAGGTAAACCCACGCGCGTCGAGAACAGTGCCGTTTGTGGCCAAAACAATTGGCCTTCCGATCGCAAAGATTGCCGCACGCATTATGAGCGGCGAATCTCTCAGCGCAGCCATTGCCAATTATGGCGAGCGCCGCACCGCCGAAGACTTCAACCATATCGCAGTTAAAGAAGCTGTATTCCCGTTTTCCAAGTTTCCAGGTGTCGACACGCTGTTGGGACCGGAAATGCGTTCGACCGGCGAAGTGATTGGCTTGGATAATGATTTTGCCATGGCATACGCCAAAGCGCAGCTCGGCGCCGGTGTTGTTCTACCCAAGAGTGGCAATGTGTTTATTTCGGTTAAGGATGGCGACAAACAGGCTGCGTTGGCCTCGGCAAAAGTGCTGTCTGGTCTGGGCTATGGCATTATCGCGACGGGCGGAACGCAGCGGTTCTTTGCTGAAAATGGCGTCGAAGCCACAAAAATCAACAAAGTGCTGGAAGGCCGCCCCCATATTGAGGATGCCATTCGCAACCGCGAAGTGCAGTTGGTCATCAACACGACCGAAGGCAAGAAAGCGCGTTCGGATTCAAAGTCTTTGCGCCGCGCTGCACTTGAGAACAAGGTGCCCTATTTCACAACAATGGCGGGTGCAAATTCCTGTACGCAGGCCATTGACGCCCTTTCAAAGGGAGAAATGGAAGTGCGCCCACTGCAATCCTATTTCGCTTAATTTTGGCAATTTCCAAAAAAGACTGGAAATCGGCTTTAGAGATTGCCATACTCACTTTAACGGTTCCCGAGCGTCACCTCTGGGGCCGTTTTTATTTGTAGACGACAGCGGCGAAAATCGACGAGAAAGGATGGACCGATGGTTGAAAAGGTCCCAATGACACGCAAAGGCTTTGATGCACTCAACGAGGAAATCCGTTGGCGTCAGCAGGAAGAGCGTCCACGTATTATTGAAGCGATTGCGGAAGCGCGCGCCCATGGCGACCTTTCGGAAAATGCTGAATATCATGCTGCCAAGGAATCCCAATCTCACAATGAGGGCCGTATTTCTGAGCTTGAAGGATTGATTGGCCGTGCGGATGTTATCGACGTCGCGACAATGACCGGTGACACTGTGCGTTTTGGCGCGACTGTCACATTAACCGATGATGATACGGGCGATGAAGTGACCTACCAGATCGTTGGCGATCAGGAAGCGGATCCAAAAGAAGGTCGCATCTCAATTTCGTCACCCATTTCTCGCGCGCTGATCGGCAAAACAATTGGTGATTCAATAGAGGTCAAAGCACCCAAAGGCGACCGAGGCTATGAAATCGAGGCTGTGAAATTCATCTGATCTAGGTAGTGGTCCGGTATAAAACATGTCTGACAGCCAGACGTTGCTCATATCTGTTACCGTACCAACCAAACGCGTTCGGGCGAAACCGCCGTGGTGATTGAAGAGAATGTCTGTTGCAACTGTTAAGTGGTGTTTTTGATTCTTCAGACAATGCTTTCATTTCACTTTGAATTCGCGTTGGTCTATGCGTTGGCTTGAAAAATAAGTCGGGAGAAAAATCCAGGATGGCCACAGCCGAAACCAATAGGCGAGCAAAGATATTCGACCGAAACAATGTCTATTGGTGCTACGCTTTTGGTTTTTCGGGCGCGGCACTCGGGAGTGTGACAAGCGTTCTTGTTATCGCAGTTATGGTTTGGGCTGCTATCTCGTTATTATTACGTCGTTTTGAATTCCATCATACTACTCAGACACTTCGGGGCAGCATCATTTGCGCATCCTATGGCGCGATTATTTATCTGTTTACCCTGGCACAGAATGGACCCGACAGAATATTACCCGATATAGGATTGCTGGTCTTTTTCATGCCGCTGTTGGTGGTTCCGCGACTACTCTATTCCTCACCGGAGCAGATGTTTCGTGGGCTTGTTCTCGGAGCCGCAGTCGGTTCAATAGCTATAGCTGTGTTTACCTCTATCGAGCTAGCCGATAGATTCGTGAGAGCAGACGGCCTGTCCGGAAACCCGAATGTATTTGGTGTTACCACCGCCCTGTTTGGCTCACTTGGTGGTCTGTCCATGATCTATAAGCAGAATTGGTCCAGGCTGTTGGGCGCAGCCTCGCTTATCGCCATGATTATATGCGTTCTCGCAAGTGGCATGCGCATTATGTGGGTGGGGTTGCCCTTTTTACTGCTCATTGTCGGCTGGGCTGCGGCGCTTGAATTGCCCCGCAAATTACTCGTCAGGATCGGGGTCGGAATCTTGGTGGCAGTGCTAATCGTGATCACGGCATTTGGCAACATGATTGGAAACAGGCTGGGCCACTTGTCGCGGGACCTGACACAAATCAGCCAGAATGGAGATTATCAGTCTTCTACAGGCGCCCGAGTCTTATTGTGGAGAAGCGGAATTGATGCGGTGTTGGACGAACCATTCAGCGGATATGGTATTGGAGATCGAATGAAGGCTTTGGTCGACAAGGTTCCCGAGGAGCATCGTCGCATCGTTCAACGGTTTAACCATCCTCACAATGGCTTCCTGGCGGCTGCGTTGGATGCAGGCCTGTTAGGTGCATTCAGTCTTTGTATGCTATTGTTTTATATGCCGATTTCTATATTCCGCGAAGATAGAGGCGGCATGTTGTGGCGCGGCCGAATGGCCGCCGGATTGTTGATGACCTGTGCTTTTCTTGGGACCGGGATGTTCAACATCATGTTCCAGCATGATATTCTCGATGCTGCCTTTGTTGGACTGTTCGCCATTTTGTTGGCATCGTCATATAAACCCGAATCAGAAATCGGTGGAACCGTGACTGAACTGAAATAAAAATCACATGCCAGAGTGTTATATGCTTCATATTGCCATTTAATTGAGCTGGAAGCGGCCGGCGGCACCGCCGGTTTGTGACTGTGATGTTAATTGGGTATATAAGAGACCAAGCATTGCAAATAGATAACTGCGTGCCGATATTATCGAATAAATGAAACTCAAAACTTGGTGACTGCGATGTCCGACCCGAAAACAATTCATTCACCTGTGCTCATTATAGGCTCCGGACCGGCTGGCTATACAGCTGCAATTTATGCCGCCAGAGCCATGTTGAAACCCGTCATGGTTGCCGGCTTGCAGCAAGGTGGTCAATTGATGATCACAACCGAGGTTGAGAACTATCCCGGTTATGCGGAAGCAGTGGAAGGCCCATGGATGATGGACCAGATGCGCCAGCAAGCTGAGAATGTTGGCACGCAAATCGAACATGACATCATTACGCAAGTGGATTTGGATGTGCGGCCGTTTAAGGCAATTGGCGATAGTGGTACCATCTACACAGGTGACACGCTGGTGATATGCACCGGGGCGCAGGCCAAATGGCTCGGCATTGAGAGCGAGCAGACCTATATGGGCTTTGGTGTTTCAGCATGCGCGACATGCGATGGATTTTTCTATCGAGGCAAGGAACTTGTGGTTGTAGGTGGCGGCAATACGGCTGTTGAAGAAGCACTTTACCTTTCTAACCTGGCCTCCAAAGTCACACTGGTTCACCGCCGAGATGAATTGCGCGCCGAGAGAATTCTTCAAGATCGCTTGATGAACAAAGAAAACGTTGAATTTGCATGGGACAGCGAAGTTCAGGAAATTTACGGTGAAAAAACTAACCCTGCCCTGCCGGCAGCCGTGACCGGCGTGAAGCTTAAAAACCGAAATACGGGCGATGTAACGGACCTTCCGGCGCATGGCGTTTTTGTTGCTATTGGACATGCACCGGCCGTCTCTCTGTTTGAAGGCAAGCTGAAGCAGAAATCCAATAATTATCTTTGGACGGCGC
>CAZOCA010000392.1:0-4242 GCA_964578105.1 uncultured Pararhizobium sp. | reverse complement strand
AGCTTTGTTGATGGCCTGCTTGTCATCAAGTGTAAGGCCTTTTCCCGGCAATGGCAGCAAAGATGAACCGCCACCGGATACCAGAAACAGGACCAGATCATTGCTACCGGCAGATTCAGCAATAGCCAGAATGCGCTCTGCGGCATCCATGCCATTTGCATCAGGCACCGGATGATTTTCTTCCACAATTTCAATATGCTGACACGAAACCGCCGCGCCATATTGAGTGACGACCAGACCGCTTGGGACAAGGCCCCATGACTGCAGGATTTTGTCTTCTGCGGCTTTTGCCATGGCGGCCGAGGCTTTGCCTGCGCCCAAGACAATGACGCGGCCTTCCGGCTTTTCAGGAAGATGTGGCGGAACAACCAAATCAGGATTTGCCGCAGCAACCGCGGCATCGAACATGTCTCGCAAGAGTATCTCAGCAGACATCATGCGGCAGATTTGGAGTTTGTTTCCCGCCCCAACACGACGACGACCGTGTATTTATTCACCCGCTCGTAAAGATCGATCACATCGTGATTCCACATGCGGATACAGCCACTGGAAACGGATTTTCCGATTGATTTGGGGTCCGTCGTCCCATGAATGCGATAGAGCGTGTCCACATCACCCTCAAACAGATAAAGGGCACGGGCACCCAGTGGATTGTCCAATCCTCCGGCCATGCCTTCAGGGCCATATTTCCTGAGTTCGGGGCGACGCTGTTTCATTTCTTCTGGCGGACGCCAGCTTGGCCAGCGACGTTTTCCCGCAACATAAGCACGGCCTGACCAAGCCATGCCAGCCTTGCCAACGCCAACGCCGTAGCGCATGGCGTAATCATTTTCATGAATCAGGTAGAGGTAATGATTGACCGGGTCGACTACGACTGTGCCGGGTCTTTCTTTGGTCTTGTAGCGCACAACCTGCCTGTAAAGGCGCTTGTCTGCTTTTCCAGCAACAGCCAGAGCGTCCAGCGGAAACTCTTCCTCAGGCTTTGGGCCATAGGCAGTCGCATAATAGTCATCGTCCAGCAGACCGACGTCCAGCCCATCCGGCGTGCAGGCGGTCAGGGCCAGCGCAGCACAGCCCATCAAGAGGGCTCGGCGCGTCATGAGCACTGAAGTCTTTGAGAAATCCTGATTCATATCAGACCTGTTTAAAGCGGTATATCGCCGGTTTACCCAAGCAATAAGGTCGTGACAAGGGAAACCGGAAGCCAACAGCGCGCTATTGACACTGGACAATCGGAAAAAAATTTGTCCAAATGGTAAAATATTTTTCGAACGGAGAGGCCAAATGGCAGAAAACGGACAGGAAGCAGACATCAAAGCCGGGCGACTGGATGCTGACGACTATGTCAGAAACTTCTCGGACGCCTACCCTCTTCTGAATAAGCGCGAGGCCTTTGTAGAATCCGAGCGCTGCTATTTCTGCTATGACGCCCCCTGCGTCCAGGCCTGTCCGACGTCCATTGATATTCCGCAATTCATCCGTCAGATCGCGACAGATAACCCAGATGGCTCAGCCAAAACAATTTTTGAGCAGAACATTCTGGGTGGCATGTGCGCCAGAGTCTGCCCGACCGAGCAGCTTTGTGAAGAACTGTGTGTGCGCGAAGTTGCCGAGGGAAAGCCGGTCAAGATTGGCCAGCTTCAGCGCTATGCAACTGACCATTATATGGCTCACAAGCCTCAGCCGTTTGAGCGTGGCGCGCCAACAGGCAAAAAAATTGCCGTGGTTGGAGCGGGTCCTGCCGGCCTGTCCTGTGCTCACCGCCTTGCCAGCCATGGACATGATGTCGTTCTGTTTGACGCGAAGGAAAAACTGGGCGGTCTCAACGAATATGGCATTGCCGCTTATAAGACGACTGAGGATTTCGCTCAGGCCGAGGTTGATTTTGTCCTCGGTATTGGCGGCATCACAGTTGAAACCGGTAAAGCACTTGGGCGCGATATAACCCTGTCCCAATTGCGCAACGACTATGACGCCGTGTTTCTGGGGGCCGGTCTTGGCGGTGTAAACGCCTTGGGCCTTCCCGGAGAAGACGCGGATGGCGTGATAGATGCGGTCAGCTACATTGAGGATTTGCGACAAGCAGATCAGCTCGGCGCGTTGCCAGTAGGCCGCAAGATCGTGGTGATTGGTGGAGGCATGACAGCCACCGATATTGCCAACCAGACCAAACGGCTGGGTGCTCAGGACGTTACAATCGTCTATCGGCGCGGGCAGGATCGTATGAATGCCAGCGACAAGGAACAGAAATTTGCGCAAACCACTGGTGTGACCATCCGCACCTATGCCGCGCCCAAGGAACTGGTTGCCAATGGCTCTGTGCGGGCCATCACCTTTGAGACCATGCAAGATGACAATGGCAAGCTTGTGGGAACTGGCGAAACCTTCACGCTGGAAGCCGATATGGTTTTCAAAGCGATTGGGCAGAAATTGCACGGGGCAGAACTGGGATCCGATTTTTCCGATGTTGAGTTGGAGCATGGCCGTATTCGTGTCGATGAAAACCGCAAAACCAACTTGCCGGACGTCTGGGCAGGAGGCGACTGCATTTCCGATGGCGATGATCTGACTGTTATTGCCGTTGAAGACGGTAAAATTGCCGCTGAAAACATCAACTCAATCCTGAAAGCGTAGGGAGACAGACCATGGCAGATCTTCGAAGTAATTTTGTTGGTATCAAGTCCCCTAACCCGTTCTGGCTGGCGTCCGCGCCACCAACGGACAAAGCCTATAATGTCGTTCGGGCTTTCAAAGCTGGTTGGGGTGGTGTTGTCTGGAAAACGCTCGGGGAAGACCCGGCCATCGTCAACGTCAACGGGCCGCGCTATGGCGCTACCTGGTCCAATGATCGTCGCCTCATCGGCCTCAATAATATTGAGCTGATTACCGACAGACCACTGGAGGTCAATCTACGCGAAATCAAGGAAGTGAAACGTGACTGGCCGGATCGGGCCATGGTCGTGTCGCTGATGGTACCGTGTGAAGAGAGCAACTGGATCAATATTCTGAAGCGGGTGGAAGACACTGATGCTGATGGCATTGAACTGAATTTTGGTTGCCCCCACGGCATGTCGGAACGCGGCATGGGTGCAGCTGTTGGCCAGGTCCCCGAATATGTGGAAATGGTCACCCGCTGGTGTAAGCAACACAGCAACATGCCGGTGATCGTGAAGCTAACGCCCAATATTTCAGATATCCGCACAGCGGCCCGTGCCGCCAATGCAGGCGGTGCTGATGCGGTTTCACTGATCAATACCATCACCTCAATCATGAGCGTAAATCTCGATACATTTGCACCCGAGCCGACCATTGATGGCAAAGGCACCCATGGCGGGTATTGCGGTCCGGCGGTCAAGCCGATTGCACTCAACATGGTATCGAAGATTGCAACAGACCCTGAAACCGCCAAACTGCCAATCTCGGGTATTGGTGGCGTTACGACCTGGCGTGATGCGGTGGAATTTATTGCGCTTGGCTGCGGCAATGTGCAGGTGTGCACGGCTGCCATGACTTATGGCTTCAAGATTGTTGAAGACATGATTGATGGCCTGTCGGACTATATGGACGAAAAAGGCTTCACCGGCGTCGAAGAGGTCGTTGGCAAAGCCGTGCCAAATGTGACCGATTGGCAGTATCTCAATCTCAACCACATCACCAAGGCGGTGATTGATCAGGATTCGTGCATCAAATGCGGCCGGTGTCACATCGCCTGTGAAGATACATCGCATCAGGCGATCACGTCCATGCTGGATGGCGAACGCCATTATGAAGTGATTGACGAGGAATGCGTTGGCTGTAATCTGTGTGTAGTTGTCTGTCCGGTCGAAAACTGCATCACCATGGAGGAGATGACCGAAGGTGTTGATCCACGTACAGGCACTCCTATTTCGGATGAGTACGCCAACTGGACAACCCATGTGAACAACCCCTCATCGCCGAACTTCATTCCGGCCAAGGCGATTGAACCAGCGGAGTAATCTCATGTCCCGGCAAACGGTTACTGGCATAGGCGGCATTTTCTTTCGCGCGAAAGACCCTGGCGCACTGGCCAATTGGTACCGTGAGCATCTGGGTGTGGATGAGGTTCCAAAAGACTATGACACGCCAGCATGGCAAACTGAATCGGGGACGACGGTATTCGCCCCCTTTGCAGCAGACACCGACTATTTTGGACGCCCTGAGCAAAACTGGATGATCAATTTCCGCGTCGCGGATTTGGATGCGATGGTGGCACAATTGGAG
>CAZOCA010000391.1:0-4254 GCA_964578105.1 uncultured Pararhizobium sp. | reverse complement strand
TCTCCGACAGGTCAAGTTGCGCACTAATCTCGTCCGCAAAATCTCGGGATGCATCCATCAGCGTTTGAGAGAGCGATGAGAAATACGGGTAATTCTCATCAAATATCAGCGCGGCCGGTGGAGTTTCACGAAGCTGCACCAAGGTGCAATCAACGCAACTCACCAAGTCCAGTTCAAACAGTTTCTCAGTGTCGACCGGATCGGACGGCATTGGGAAATGGGCGGTTAAAGGCACTTTTCCGAAACTGATGACATCTCGCAGCGCTGACGAGCCGCAGGAACGACACATGTGTTGTCCCTGTTTCAAGCTGTGTGATCTTCTGAAGGAGTGTGGCGCAATTCCGATGTCAATTCACCATTCGAAACTCGGGATTTCAGATGCGCGAGACGTTGAAACCTGGCCCCTTCAAACTCATCCGGCCGAACTTTTGCCGTCGTCAGAGCTGTGTGGAGTTCGGCAATACCGTCTTCCAGACCGTAACGGGTCCAGTCCGGGCCCATCACAGTTTCCAGCTTTTTACCGCTGACCCGATAGTTTCTGTTGTCGCTGCTGGCAGCAGTTTCAAACACAATATTGGAATTTGGTATCTGGCTCTGGATCTTCGCCGCTATATCCCGGATTTGATAGTTTTCGCTATCAGCGGCAACATTGAATGCCTGCAAATGCACATGCTGACGATCGACCTCCAGCATGGACACAAAAGCCTTTGCCACATCGCGAAGATGAATAATCGGTCTCCAGGCAAGCCCATCGCTCTTGAGGAAAATCTCTCCGGTATCGACTGTCCATGCCATCAGATTGTTGACAACAAGATCAAAACGCATGCGCGGCGACAACCCGTAAACAGTCCCGCTGCGCATGAAAACCGGTGAAAACAAATCATCCGCAAGCGCGGCAATATCCTGTTCCATTTTCAACTTGGACCAGGCATAGGCAGTGACCGGAGCAAATTCCGATTGCTCGTCCAAAATGGCCTCGTCACTGGCACCATATACCGAACAGGAGGAGGCATGTATTAGACGGCTTACGCCACTTTGCCTACACAATTTGGCAAGGTGCACAGACGCTTCATGATTGATTTCATAAGTTAATTTTGGATCGAATTCACCCAGTGGATCATTCGACAAGCCAGCAAGATGAATAACGGCATCCTGCCCCGCAACGTGCTCAGCGCGAACATCGCGCAAATCCATCGCCAATTCGGCGATTGTCATACGAGCCTTTGCATCGCGGTCATACTCGTAAACACAGCTTTCAAAAAGGTTGGTATCCAGTCCAGTGACTTCATGCCCTTTTGACAGCAACTCGTCTGTGACGGCTGCCCCCAGATAGCCCTTATGCCCCGTCACCAGTACCCGCATTTACAGTCAGTCCTTTATTGATGTCTGCAACCACGGTGCATGTCCGTCTTCCCAGATTTCATTCAGCAATTCCGCGTCTTTTAACGTGTCCATCGATTGCCAGAAACCGCGATGCTTATAGACCATCAATTCGTTGATGCCAGCCAGAAGCGGTAAAGTCTCAAGTTCCCAACTTGTGTCATCACCGGTAAGATGGCCAAAGACATCCGGTTCCAGCACAAAAATTCCTGCACTCACCCACAAATCTTCAAGCACAGGCTTTTCAATCATGCTTGTAACCTGATCTTCATTCAACCCGAGCAGTCCGTAAGATAAACGCGGCTGGACCGCAACAATGGTCGCAGTCCGTTTATGGGCTCTATGAAATCGAAGCAATTCTGATAAATCCACATCCCAGACAGCATCGCTATAGGCCAGAATAAAAGGGTCTTGCCCCAATATGGATTTCAGACGGAAAACACGGCCGCCCGTATCAGTATCCTCGCCAGTATCAACTTGCTCAATCCTGGCGTTTGATTGCTCCGCCGAAAAAAATGCGCGCATGGCCCCTTTGTAGTGGCCAAGCGCAACAACAACATCGGTAAAGCCCTGTCTGGCAAAGCCATCAATGATATGGGCGATAATCGGTTTCTCACCAATCGGTGTCAGGGGCTTTGGTGGGCTATCTCCCTGTTTTATCCGGCTCCCTTTCCCTCCAGCCAGCAACACTATTTTCTCACGAGCGCTCATGCTGGCAGCTCTTGATCAGTGTTCGGCTGCGAGCAACCCAGCACAAGGATTTTGGCAACCACGGAAAGATCAGCCAGAACATCCTTGATTTCAGAGACATAGGCTGGATTCATGATGATGATAAATTCGGCAGAAAGATTGACCAATTCAGATGGCGACACCACAGGGTGCCCTGTTCCAGCAAGAAATGATTTTTGCTTATCCGGGTTGATGTCCACAACAGCCGCGACCTGACTGTTCAGCCCAAGTGATGTCAAAAAGGCCACCGCTTTCGATCCACTGCCCCAAAGGATAACTGACTGGGGTGAGCGTTGTTCAAACCAGCGCCGCCACATGTCGCGCTGCCTCTCCAGATTGACGGTCAGACGGGAAGCCAGCAACGCCATGTCTTCTGAGCGCTGAGCAGTTTCATCAGCAGGCAGAGCACTTCCATGAGTGTCCAGCAGATAAGCCGTCGCACAAACATACTGCCCATCAAATTCAGTATGGATATCTTCGGTTCCAAACCCGTTCAAACGCAAAACATTCCGCAGGCTATCAGGTGTGAAATAATGGCAATGTTCGTAATACACGTCCCAAAAAGCACCTTCATCTGCGATACGCGTTGCATCAGGCACATCCACATAAAGGGGTATATCGGTCCGCCCCTGCATCAATCCCGAGACGTGCTGCAAAATCTCCTCAATCTCACCAATGTGCTCAAGCGTATGCCGACAAATGATCAGATCTGGTTCCAATCCGTAATGCTGATCGCCTAGGCGTTCTGCCAAAAACCGTATAGTCCCGTCAGCACTGGCGCTCTGCAAAAGGCTGGGGTCAATACCGGTTCCGCGGGCACCTGAAATCTTGCACAAACCGTTCAGAAAGGTCCCATCCCCACAACCGATCTCGACAACATGCTTGCTACGCAGATCGTGCTTTTCCGCTAGTCGTTTAGACAAATCTGCCGCGTAGCGCCCAAAATGCGCCGAACCATGTTGTGACCCATTATAATTGCTGGAAAAACTCTGCGTCGAACTGGCAAACGCCACATTGGAAATCAGACCCGTGACCTTATTGTGCAAGAGCCGGATATCACCACGACCCACAGCGCAGGAAGTGGCCCGTTCACCAAAAATCTCGCAACAGCTAACTGGAACACTTTTCTGAAGATAGATATCCGCAGAATCTGGCTCCGTTACCGGCCCTAGACGATGCATGCTTGGTGCCCCCGGTGCTGTGATAATCGTGTGGTCGAGACCCAACGATGCGCCTGCATTTGCAGCGTGCTGCTCAGTATATCAGTTGCCAAGCTGTTACAATCATCCTTCTTGATGCGTCGCCACCCACCCAGCACACCACGGTTTTGCGTTGCTCTTTAGCCACAGTCCGGATGGTTAATGGCCTGAAAAGCCGTTACAATCACTGGTCGCTTGTCGCTTTGACTATGCCGGAGTACAAATATCATGAATCAATATTTCTGCATGTGACATCATCAGTTTGGGGCCGATATGAGCTTAAAATCCGTAGAATTTACTTCCGAGATGAAATCTCGCCTGGCACAGGCTTGCGCGGCATCCGCAGCACGCAGTCACTTGGTAACTGCCAAACGCGACGCGTTTGGCCGGACAATTGTGACAGCCCACACTGTTAAATCAGTGGCGTCCCGCAAGGATAACAAGGCATTGCTTGCTGAGTTGAAAGCAAGCGGTCTGAATGCAACAGTCAAAGTCCGGTCTCATGCAGACCGCAAGATTGCCAGCGCAACGTCCCTGCAGAGCCTGCTTGCACGCTATGAAGGCTCAGACTTCCTCCATGATCCAACAGGCGCATTTGGTCGCTCCGCAGAGTTGGTCGATTTCGCACGGAACATCCGCGCCTCCTTGAGTGATAAGGTTGCAGGCATCTATTGGAACACACAGCGGCGCACCGCTTTTGTGGTTCTGAACCACACAAAATTCTTCGCTGACAAAAAGGTCAAAATTTCTGATCTTGCGGAAACTGAAAACGCAGTCAGAAATGCCTATCGCGCAGTCATGCCGGACAATTCTTCCTTGTTCGTACATGCCTTGCGCATCGGCTTTGAAATCCCGGCAATGAGCCTTGTTCCCGTCGATGCAGCCTCCGTCGTTGCAACGAATTCATTCCTCTCTGGCCTTTCGAAGTTTGCAAAAGTACCTGCAT
>CAZOCA010000390.1:0-4270 GCA_964578105.1 uncultured Pararhizobium sp. | reverse complement strand
CCGGAACCTGTGCGCTGAAATCTCGTCCACATAGGACTTGGCCATTTTCTGTGGAAAATAGCGGAACAACTCTTTGGCAAGATACGGATCATCCGGCACATCGGAGGCCAGAAGATCATCAAACAGCACAATTTTGGCATAGGCCAGCAGCACGGCAATTTCAGGCCGCGACAGGGGCTCGCCACTCGATAGTTATACGTTCATGGCGGCATCATCGGGCAGCAGTTCCACCACCCGGTCAAGCAACCCCCGAGCTTCAAGCTGATCCATCAACCGCGCCTGAAAGCCAAAATCATCCATGCCTTCACGTTCGGTCAAAGACAGCGACAGGGTCTGGAAGTAATTGTTGCGCAGCACCAGATCGGCCACTTCATCAGTCATGGAGGCAAGAAAGCGATTGCGCTTTTTCAGATCAATTTTTTCGCTGCGCACGGCGGCGCCCAGCGCGATCTTGATGTTCACTTCCATATCGGAGGAATTCACACCGGCCGAATTGTCAATCGCATCTGTGTTGACCCGGCCGCCGCACCGATCATATTCAATGCGGGCTCTTTGGGTCACGCCCAGATTTGCGCCTTCCCCAATGGATTTCGCCCGGACCTCAGGTGCCGTAATGCGAATGGCATCATTGGCTTTGTCACCGGCATCCGCATCGGTTTCTGTCGTGGCGCGGATATAAGTACCAATGCCGCCGAACCACAGAAGGTCGGTATCCAGTTTCAAAATTGCTGTCAGAATGTCATTGGGCGCTGCCTTGTCGGCAGACAAGCCCAGAAGCTTTTTGATCGGGGCTGACAGGGGAATGGATTTGGCGCTGCGCGAGAACACACCACCGCCCTTGGAAATGAGTTTTGTATTGTAATCCTGCCAGGAAGACCGGCCCATATCAAACAGCCGTTTGCGCTCTTCCCAGGTGCTGGCCGGATCGGGGTCAGGATCAATGAAAATATCCCGGTGATCGAAAGCCGCTACCAGTTTCGTTGCCTTGGACAGCAGCATACCGTTGCCGAACACATCACCCGACATATCGCCGACACCGCATGCAGTGAAAGGCTCTGTCTGAATATCCCGGTTCAGTTCGCGGAAGTGGCGCTTGACCGCTTCCCAGCCACCACGGGCGGTAATGCCCATTTTCTTGTGGTCATAGCCGACTGATCCGCCGGATGCGAAAGCATCGCCGAGCCAGAAATCATGCTCTTCGGAAATGCCATTTGCTGTATCGGAAAACGTGGCTGTTCCCTTATCAGCAGCCACAACCAGATAGGGATCATCCGGCTCAAGGCGCAGCACATTCTTGGGTGGCACCACCTTGTCACCATCCAGATTGTCGGTGATATCCAGAAGACTGCTGATGAAAATCTTGTAGGCATCACGGCCTGCTTCAAACCAGGCCTCGCGTCCGGCAGCCGGATCAGGCAGTTGTTTTGGATAGAAACCACCCTTGGAGCCAACGGGTACGATAACGGCGTTCTTGACCTGTTGCGCTTTCACCAACCCCAGAACTTCTGTGCGGAAATCCTGTGCCCGATCTGACCAGCGCAACCCGCCGCGCGCGACTTTGCCAAAGCGCAAATGCACGCCTTCGACATCAGGGCTATAGACGAAAATTTCCCGGAAAGGACGCGGAGCAGGCAGCTCCTCTACCTGACGGGAGTCGATTTTCAGCGAGATGACGCGCCCGGGCTGGCCGTCTTCATCCACTTGATAAAAATTCGTTCGTACGCTGCTTTTGATGACATTGGCAAAACGCCGCAAAATTCGGTCATCATCCAGGCTGACCACATCGTCCAGCGCTGTGACGAACCGGTCAAAACAGGCCTCTTCCGTTGCCGGATCGGCATTGACCGGGTCAAAGCGCGCATGAAACAATGTCACCAACTCACTGGCAATCGCACTGTAGCGGTTCAGGGTGGACCACATGTAATCCTGTGAGAACGGAATGCCCGCCTGGCGCAGATAGCGTGAGACGGCGCGTAACAACGCAATGTCGCGCCACGCCAGTCCGCCATTCAAAATCAGCGCATTATAGCCGTCATTTTCTGCCCGGCCTTGCCAGATGGCCAGAAAGCAATCGGTCAGCTTTGTGCCCAAAGCCGATATATCCACCGCACCGGAATTGGCCTGTAGGGTCATGTCATAAAGAAAGACAGACGGGTTGTCCGTTGGTGTGATCTGATAGGTTCGTTCATTGAGCGCGGCAAAGCCCATATTTTCCAGCAAGGGGACGCGCTTTGACAATGGCAGGGCTTGCCCGGCTGCATAGACTTTGAGGCTGACCCGATCATCTGGCATGTCGGCATGCCGACCGAAGGAAATTGAGATGTCCTCTCCCTCGCCCATCGCATCAAGCCGTCTGATATCATCAACAGCCTGCGCGCCGGAAAACGCATCCTGATAGGCAACCGGGAAGGCTCCTTCATAAATGCCGGCGCTTGAGGAGCCAAGAGCGGCGCTCAGACCATCATCCCAGGTGCGCACAATATCGCTGATCTGTGCTTCAAGCTCCGCCTGATCGAGCTTCGGTGTTTCGCCTTCCGAGCGTCCGATAATGAAGTGGACGCGGGCCATATTGCCTTCCGGGAAGGCAGGATAATAGGCGGAGAGGCGGCCCTGATAGACCGTTTTCAGATAATCGCCGATGCGTGTGCGGACCGTGGAATTATAGCGATCACGCGGCACATAGACCAGAACCGAGACAAAGCGGTCAAACTTGTCGAGCCGGGACAGAACACGCAGGCGCGGACGCTCGTCCAACTGGCGAATTTTGTCAGCAAATTCGGACAGGGTGTCCAGATCAACCTGGAACAATTCATCGCGCGGATAGCTTTCAGCCACATTCAACAGGGCCTTGCCGGCATGGCTGTCCTTGTCGAATTCGGAGTTTTCCAGCAGCATTTCAACTTTTGTGCGCAGCATCGGTATTTGCTTCACAGAGCGCGTATAGGCGGTGGAGGTGAACAGGCCGACAATGCGCAACTCGCCTGACAGTTTGCCATTGTCGTCAAAGGTTTTGACGCCCACATAATCCATATAGGTCGAGCGGTGGACCCGGGATTTAACATTGGCTTTGGTAATGATCAGCGGTTCCGGCGCCATGAAGAATTCGCGGATTTCCGGCGTCATCGTCACAAGCTCACGGCCACGGCGCAGAACGTGCACATGGGGATCGCGCAAGATGCCAAGGCCGCCATCATTGTTGCGTTTCAGTGTGCCGCGTTTCGGGCCACCGGAAAATGAGTAATTACGCATGCCAAGGAAGGTGAAATTCTGATCCACCAACCACTGCAGAAAGGCAACAGCTTCATTGATTTCGTCTGTCGGGAGCGGTGGCGGATTGGTTTTGTAATTCAGGATGGTTTCTTCGAGGCGCAGCAGCATGGACTTCCAGTCCCGCACGGCCATGCGCACATCTTTCAGCATCAAATGAAGGTTTTTCTCCAGCGCGTCCTTTGCATCGGGATCGGCAAAAGCATCAATCTCGATATGAATCACACTTTCGCGAATGGCACGGGCCTGCGGACTTTTCTTGTGATGGGCTTTCAGCCCTTCCAGTGCGCCCTTTTTGTCGCGGGTAATAGACAGTACCGGGTGCAAAACAAGCGCAATATCGGCGCCCGCCTTTTGTAACTCGGACACGACGCTGTCGAACAGAAACGGCATATTGTCATTGATGACCTGTACGCTCAGACCCTCTGGCCGTGCCTTGGATTGCTGAATTGAGACAACTTCGGTCTCTGGCTTTCGGAGCAATAATTGATCATGCGCATCGCGGGCAATCGCAACAAGCGCATCATTGGGGAAGGCTGCAATATCTTCCGAAGCTGCATTTTCAAACAACAGTCCGGCAAAATCCGCGAGCGGCTTTTCTTTGCTTTTCGTGAGGGCGGATTTGACAGTACGAATGATGCTGTCACGAGTCTTATCTTTGGCCAGTGTCATCATGGCTCCCCAATTTACGCTTCCCGGAATCCATCTGAAATGCATCTCAGAACGGACTGTGCAATGCAATGTCTGCGATTACCTCGCCTTGTTTTGTATACAGCCTATCGTGAAAGATGAGTGAACGCGAGTATTTGCAAGCCCAGATGAGAACAGAAAGCTCAATAGCATGGCCGTTTGGCATGCTATGCAATTTTAGACTGTGTGCCGCCAGCCATCTCGCCAGTCCGTCATCTCGTCAGTCCGCCTTGTCACAGCAATGCGGAAGAGGATAAGTAGACCACCCAACATTGGAAAGTCTCCCTTGGAACTCGTTATCTCAATCGTATTG
>CAZOCA010000389.1:0-4279 GCA_964578105.1 uncultured Pararhizobium sp. | reverse complement strand
GCAAAGAGCAGGGCAAAGACCATACCTCCTGCCGACCACGTACCCGGCATTATGTAAACAACCGCTGCCGCAGGAGCCAACATGAACAGGAATACAAGGATTGAAAGGCCCCATGTGAACAAAGTCAGCCATGCAGCATTCTTCAGCATAGGTTTGGCGTTCTGACCATAAAGCACGAGCGCTTCTTTCGCGGAGGCATAAGGGTTTTCAGCCTTTGTGCGCAGTCCATGAGCAAGAATTACCTCATCAACAAGCCCAACAGCGAGCTTCAAATAAGCCCGCACCAGCGACATTAACTTGTTTAGCCCGGGGATCGGAACAATCGACAAAAGCCCTTGGATCAGACCGGTAATCGCTCTGACTACCCCTTTGATCAACTGATCAATCCCGAACAGAACCGAGGCTTCTCCAAAACGTTCGGTGACGATCTTTCGGGCGTATGCGATTTGACCTTGGCCATCCGGCAATTCGCGGCCTTCCAAGATCTCTACCATCACCGCGATATGGCCCGCTTTGACAACATACAGTAGATACTCGCGCATAAGATACAGCACACCAGCTGTAACTCCGAAGCCGATGACGCCGCCCCAAACGGTTGTGGATGCCTGAAAATCGTCATCTCCAAAGCCACCAACACCGTAACCGATACCAGCGCCCGTACCTGTCACCAGCACATATGCTACAGCGATTCCAAAATAGACAACAATTCGAAATAGCAGAAAGGGCGCTGTCTTGCGCATCAATCCAAATGCTGTCGCCATACTAAAATCCCACATAGTCAATTCCTTTGAATAATTCAAAAACATTGTACCAGCTTGCCTGGTGGTAGCGACTTCCTGCTCCCATTTGATCTTAATCCGGTGGTTTCGATCAAGTCCATCATTCCAGTCTTGCAATGCTTATGATACCGAACACTTGCCGATCCTCCGAGTCCGATCTAAGGCAATTGCTTCACACCACCATGATTTTCCCAATCTGAGGCCACTTTTAGCAAGCTCGTCTCCCATTTGGGGGATGCTGAAAATTGACATTTTTCCTACCGTGGCGGTTGCGATCACAGAGGGGTGAATCATGTTTGCAGTCGTTCAATATTTTACTGCAATCGAACCGCTTCAGTTGATCAACGTTGTGGATTTTTGATCCACGGGTTCTCGCTTGGCGGGGTCCAGATTGGTTGGATGCATGGGAACTGCGCGTTCTATTCATTTTGCAGTGTGCCGGTTCCCACTGTGATGGCCGTCAACCCGATTGCGGAACTCAATCTGTTATCTGCGCATCTTCAAGGTCGCTGGATAATCATTGCCTTGGTTGGCCCGTTGAGGCACCTGTTCCTTAAGAAGTGCGTCCCAGTTCAGCCGGTGTCCCGTTTGCCCGGTCAGGATATGGCATAATGTCGTATTCTGATATAGCCTCCTATTTCATAACCCTGATTGCGATCACTCTGGCACCTGGTCCTGTTGCGTTGGTGCTGATTGTCAGATCAGCGAGCAAGGACATTGTGGGGGCGCTTGGCTTTGGCGTCGGCTTTGCGCTTGGAGGTCTGTTGATCATTTCCGCGGTTTGCTACGGTCTTAGTGCGTGGCTATCGACCATTCCGGAGGCCATTGGGTACGGCAAATATGTCATGATGGCCTATATCCTTTGGTTGGCCTATGGGATCTGGCAAGGTGGGTTCGATTTGACGGACAAGTTCGACACGAAACGCCTACCCATCTTGTCCTCACTTGGCGCAGGAACCCTGACTTGTTTTATCTCACCCTACATGATGATCCTGTTCCCCCTGGTCTTGCCGAGCCTTATGGACATCACCATGATTGAGCTGCCTCAGTTCCTGATCGTTGCCATGATCACATTCGCCGCCCTACTTGCAGGGGCGTGTTTGATCATTGTCTTCGCAGCGCAGATCAGCCGGTTAGTCCGTTCACCAAGCTCGATGATGATCCTGAGCCGTTGTTTGGCAAGCATTCTTGTACTTGGCGGTGGCTGGATGGCATTCGTCTAGATTTGCGGAACGTCGAGCAGTTGAAAGCTTAATCCAAAGATCTCTCGGAGCCATCTTGTTTCCCTGATGCGCTTGAAGAAATTGGTGTGTCTGCAAAGCGAAGCCGTGAAGTGAACAATGGCAGGCACACAACTTTGAGCGCGTTGTACAACACGCTTTATAAATTGATAATCAAAGCAGATTGCTTTCTATTGAATCGATCGGCCTTGTGCCAAAAAGAGGCTTCTGTATGTGATGGTGCAAGATCCGGATTCTCCTGAAGTCGACCGTGATATGATCGTCGATCGCATCTACGAAATTGCGCTGGAGCCGTCCTCTCTCGATGAGTTTATCGATTTCTGGCACGACACCGATCTCGCTGAAAAATTTTCTGATTTCGACAAATCCTACAAAGCACATCTGGAGCGCGGTGAGACGTTTCTCCAACGCGGGGAGACTGCGCGTCCAGACCTGACGGAGTATCTGCAGCCCTATGATAACCTTGCTGCCTTTGTCGTCATAGGATCGCTCATTGTCGAGGCGTCCAACTCCGGTGCCCAATCCGCTTTTGGCGTGAGCGCTGGCGACAGTCTGGATCAGCTTAACCTCCCGGCAGAGATGCGGGCAGCGCTGATACGAACGACGCGAGACGTCCTGAATAAATCGGAACCTTCCGAAAAATTTCTCAAGGCTGATTTGGCGACCAAGGGCGGCGCCATATTGTTTCGCATAATGCGTGTTGCAGAAGCTCTTGAAGATGGCCCCGCTGCGCTCATCATCTCGACCCATTTTCACTGGCGCGAGAAGACCGGCGCACTTTTGGGCAGCGTGTTTCAACTGACTGGGGCTGAACAAAACGTGGTGCGCTTGCTGATCGAAGGGCAGGACACCAAATCAATCGCAGTCACGCGCCATACCAGCGAAGGTACGGTACGGGGACAGATTAAGTCGATTACCGGCAAAATGAATTTGCGTTCCCAGAAAGATATTGTTCGTCTGGTGATGGCGCTCGGCGAGTTTCCCATGGGTACCTCCGGAAAGGAGGCTGTGGAACTGGCGACGCCTGAGCTGTCGAAAAATTGGCTTGAGACAGAAGTCTGGAAACCGTTCAAATCCATTTCCCTTCCCGATGGCAGGGCGCTGACATATCACGATATGGGGCCGCCAACCGGCGACCCGGTTCTTTTTTCCCATATGGGGTCCTGCATGGCGCGGTGGTCGCGTTCGATGATTCACTTGGCATTCGAGCGCAATCTACGTGTCATCTGTCCCATTCGAGCGGGCTATGGCCACAGCGATAATCTTGATCCGAACGCAGACCCATTTGAAGCAGCCTGCAATGATACAATGGTTCTCTTGGAGAGCCTTAGGATCCCGCAGTTGCCCTATGTCGTCCAGGGGAGCGACTTTCCATTTGCCGCCGATCTGATCGCAAAGCAACCGCATATTGTGTCAGAGTTGATTGGTATCGGTGGACGGCCCTGCCTGCCAGGTGGCTTAAACGTGGACGGTGCAGGTCGTTGGCAGAAGTTTTTCGTATCGACCGCGCGAAATTCCCCTCATCTGGTCCGGTTTGCCTCAAAGGCTGTGATGGCGATGTGCAAACGGATTGGCCCGGAGGCAATGTTACGCCAATTATGCAAGGACTCGCCCGCCGATCTGGCCCTTCTTGAAAGAGAAGAAATGAAGCAGATCCTTGTGGCGAATATCCGTTTAATGGCCGGAGAGGCGACGAACGCCGCGCGCGCATTCGCTATGGAGTACATCGCGTTCCAGGAGGATTGGAGCGACAGCGTAGTGGCCACCCGCCACATTCCCGTGCAAATTTTTCTTGCAGAAGAAGACCCAACAGTCGACATTGGTTCGATCCCGAAATTGCAGGAAGCTTATCCGTGGATGGAGTTTGAAGTGGTCCCAAATGCGGGACTTGCTTTGATCTACCAAAAACCAGAAAAACTGATCCCATTGATGGCCGATTCCGCGAAGCGAGCAGCTTTGAACGTTCAATAAACTGAGCGTGTAACGCGTGAAGCTTGAACAATAGATGAGGCCTTCGCGTTCATTTCAGACCTCAACCTCACCGTTATCTCTGCTGATTTGGCGTGAATTATTATGACACTGAGTGGCACAGATCTGCCTTGGCCGGAGTTCGGCCCAGGTCGCGTTCTGCAGGAAATCTGTTTTAAGAACATCGTGAGTTCCGATGACGGAGCTAGAAGCTTTGGTTCGCCAACGGGGGCGACCCTGATCTCTGGGAACGCACACTCGGCAACTTTGTAATCAGACGAGAAATCTTTA
>CAZOCA010000388.1:0-4281 GCA_964578105.1 uncultured Pararhizobium sp. | reverse complement strand
GCCAACCATGTCGAGGCATTCTTTATCCATATTCAGGGATCTGCCTCTATCCGCCTGCAGCAGGGCGGAACATTGCGGGTCAGCTATGATGGCAAATCCGGTCACGACTACACGGCCATTGGCAAAGTGTTGAAGGACATGGGGGCGTTGGCACCGGGTAACATCACCATGCAGACCATCAAAGCCTGGCTTTTGGAAAACCCGGACCGGCAATTAGAGGTTTTCCACCAGAACCGGTCCTTCATCTTTTTTCAGGAAGAACGGGATCTTCAGCCCGGTTTGGGCCCCCGGGCAGCGGCTGGCGTGCAACTGACGAAGGGCCGCTCGCTTGCGGTCGACCGCGTATTGCACACATTTCACACGCCGGTCTTTGTCAGTTACAGCCGGGATGGCGTCATAGATAATCGCCTGATGATCACGCAGGATACCGGTTCTGCCATTGTTGGCCCACATCGTGGCGACTATTTTGCGGGAAGCGGACAGGGTGCCGGTGAGACAGCTGGTGGTTTTGCTGCCTCCAGTCGATTTGTTGTCTTGATGCCGCGCGCGCAGCAGGGCTTGCCGACATGAAGCGGCGTAAGTCACGGGAATTATCGCCCGAAGAACGCAGGCTTTGGAACCGTGTGACCGAAAGTGTCATGCCTGCCCACCAGGAATCACGTTACAAGAAAATCGCCAGTGAGTCTGAGCCGAAAAAGGGCGATGAAGCGCCAAAACCGGCAAAGTCTGTTGCGCGCCGCATCGTGCTGCCGGCCTATCATCCCCCGGTCTCCACACCGAAACGGCCACAGCCATTATTGCTGTCCCCGCTGGACAACAAAAGCAGGCGACGGCTGAAACGCGGTCAGGATGCGCTGGACGCCACGCTCGATCTGCATGGCATGACGCAGGCTGCAGCGCATAACAGGCTCATCCAGTTTCTGCATCAGGCTCAGGCGGGTGGTGCGCGCTACGTGCTTGTCATCACAGGTAAGGGCAAGGCTGCAAACCCGGATACGGGTGAGCGTGGCATTCTGCGCCGCATGGTGCCCGCCTGGCTGTCCGGCCCTGAGCTGGGGTCATTGGTAGCCAGTTATGATGAAGCTGCCACACCCCATGGCGGTTCCGGTGCATTATATGTCAGACTGCGGCGCAAGCGGCAGGGACTTCAAAGATAATGACACCACTTGGCGAACGATTGCGGGAGTTGCGGTCCCAAAAGGGTGTGACCTTAAAACACATGGCCGAAGAACTGGGCGTATCATCTGCCTATCTATCGGCATTGGAGCACGGCCATCGGGGCAAACCGGGCTGGTTGATGCTGCAGCGTATCATCGCCTATTTTAATCTCATCTGGGATGATGCGGAAGATCTGGTGGCATTGGCCCGCAGCTCTGATCCACGTGTGACGGTCGACACATCCGGCCTCAGTCCGGAAGCGACGAGACTTGCAAATCTGTTGGCCGCAAACATTGCCGATCTGCCGCCGGAGGCACTGGAACGCCTGATTGAGGCTCTTGAAGCGGAACTGCGCGAGGCTGCGATCAAGCAAGAGTGAATGCGCGAAAGTCAGGAATGGTTTAGAGTATGTCTTGTGAAACCTGCCGTAACTGATGACCTGTCATGCTCGATAGCCAAATGCGTAAACTGATCGATCCACCGCTGAACCGTATCGGGATCTGGCTGGCATCGAAAAACATCACCGCCAACGGGGTCACAATAACGGGTTTTGCAATTGGTCTGCTGGCCGCGCTTGCAATTGCCTTTCAATTCTATCTGGTGGGTCTGGTTTTGCTGTTGCTCAGTCGCCTTGCTGATGGGCTGGACGGAGCTGTGGCTCGCGCCAGCGCGCCCAGTGATCTGGGTGGCTTTCTGGACATAACGCTCGATTTCTTTTTCTACGGGGCCATTCCATTGGCATTCGCACTTGCAGATCCTGAGGCCAATGCGCTGGCCGCCGCGGTTCTGCTAACCGGGTTTTATGCCACCGGCTCCAGCTTCCTGGCCTTTGCCATCATGGCGGAAAAGCGTAAAATCACCAACACATCACAGGGCATCAAATCGCTCTACTACATTGGCGGCCTGGCGGAAGGCACGGAAACCATTGCCATCTTCGTTGCCTTTTGCCTGTTTCCAGGCTGGTTTGCCTGGATCGCCTATGCGTTTGCAGCCATCTGTTTTGTGACCGCTGCAAACCGAGTGGTCATTGGCTGGATATCCCTGAAATCAGACTAGGTCCAAACTCCAGGCCGCCACTCTAAGCCAAGAGCGCCTGATCCAGATCTTCTTTGAGGTCTTCCACATCTTCAAGACCGACCGAGAAGCGCAGCAGGCCGGGGGCTATGCCAAGTTCCACCTTGTCCTCATCGGACAGGCGTTGATGCGTTGTTGTTGCCGGATGAGTGATCAGGCTTTTGGCATCGCCAAGATTGTTGGACAGCCGGATAAGACTAAGCGCATTGGAGAAGCGGAATGCGGCTTCCTTGCCGCCCTTGACTTCAAAGGCAATCATGGTCCCACCCTTTTCCATCTGCCGCGTGGCGATGTCATAGTGCGGGTGGTCCGTCCGTCCGGGATAGAGCAGGGTTTCAATCGCCGCATGATCGGCCAGAAAATCCGCCAAAGTCGCCGCCGAACGCGTTTGTTCAGCAACCCGCAGCCTCAGCGTTTCCAGACCTTTCAGCAATGTCCAGGCATTGAATGGGCTCAGGCTTGGGCCTGTGTGTTTCAGGAACGGCGCCAGCTTGTCTTCCACCCATTCCTCATCAGACAGCACCACACCGCCAAGGCATCGACCTTGGCCATCAATATGTTTGGTCGCCGAATAGGCCACCACATCAGCGCCAAGCTCCATAGGCTTTTGCCACAGAGGCGTGGCGAATACATTGTCCACCAACAGCCTTGCGCCGCCCGCATGGGCAATGTCGGCGATCGCAGCGATATCCAGAACCTCAAGGCGGGGATTGGTTGGGCTTTCCAGAAACAGGGTTTTGGTGTTGGGGCGCATGGCCGCCTTCCAGGCCGACAGATCCGTGCCATCCACCAAAGTGGTTTCAATACCGTAACGCGGTAGAATATCGTCGACGATATAGAGGCATGAGCCAAACAGTGCTTTTGCGGCCACCACATGATCGCCAGCCTGCAGATCGCACACAATCGCGGCATAAATCGCTGCCATGCCGCTGGCCGTGGCCCGTGCGCCGGTCGCACCCTCAAGCGCCATCATCCGGTCTTCGAACATTTTGACGGTCGGGTTGGCATAGCGCGAATAGACAAAGCCTGGATCGCTGCCATCAAAGCGCGCCTCAGCGGCTTCCGCACTGTCGTAAACATAGCCCTGTGTCAGGTAAATTGCTTCCGACGTCTCACCAAATTGAGAGCGCACGGTTCCGCCATGCACCAGTTGCGTGGCGGGGCGATACTGCTTGGATTGATCATTTCCCATTGCTGGCTCCATCAAAAGACCAAAAAAAAACCCGTTCCGACGCTGACTGTCGGAGCGGGCTTGCACACTCTCCGACCTTTTAGCGCCTTGTTTAACGTGGCGGCAAGCCGGCCGGCTCAAATGACCACGTGGGGCAGCAATAACGGCCTTGCCGCTTGGCGTCAATCCTGCAATCAGTTATGGAAGGCCGACAAAATGGTAAAACGGGGTTCTATTGTGACAGGTAAGTCGGAAGATCAGGCAGCAGGAATTCTGCCGGACCGCATGATCAAGGACCTGTTCGCGACCGGAGGCATAGCAGCAGAGCTGGCACCGGTAGAGGGTCAGATACAGCCAGCCAGCCTTGATCTGCGCCTTGGCAGTGTCGCCTATCGCATTCGCGCCAGTTTTCTCCCTGGCCCCGAATTATCGGTGGCGGACAAGCTGGCGCGTTACAAACTGCACCAGATTGATCTGACCCAGGGTGCCGTATTGGAAACCGGATGCGTCTATCTGGTGCCTATACAGGAGCACCTCAACCTGCCGGAAGGCCTGTCCGCATCGGCCAATCCCAAAAGCTCGACCGGGCGGCTGGATATTTTCACACGGGTCATTGTCGACAAAGCCCGCGAATTTGATCAGATACCTCAGGGCTATTCCGGACCGCTCTATCTGGAAATCAGCCCGCGAACCTTCCCCATTGTGGTGCGCCCCGGATCGCGTCTGTCGCAAATCCGTTTCCGCAGCGGGCACCCGCATCTTGATGATGCCGAATTGACGGCGCTCCACAATACAACGCCGCTGGTCATTGGCAGCGAGCCCCCTATCGCAGACGGGCTGGCTTTCTCGATCGATCTGGAAGGCAAGGGCGAAGGCGC
>CAZOCA010000387.1:0-4290 GCA_964578105.1 uncultured Pararhizobium sp. | reverse complement strand
GCCGCGAACTGGATGGCCGTATTCCGGCAAATGGTTTTGCACTGGCCCTATGTGCCGCGCTGGAATTGAACTGCGACGAAGACCCCTTTGCGCTTTTGAATTGGGTTTCCCTGCATCAGCATGTTCGTTCGCGCATTGCCTCTGTTGCGCAGAGCGTGGATGGCATGGCCAGTGTCGGGCATCAAGAAGCGCAGCAATTGCTCAATGACGCAGCTCTTCTGCTGGTTGAACACATATCTGCAGCCGCAACTCTGGCGGGGCTGCCAAACGAGGCGCGTTGGGCCTTTGCTGGTTCAGTCTTCAACAGCGATACGCTGAAACAGAATGTTGAAATCGCCTGCGGACAATCTGCAACTTCTGCCGCCCTGCCACCCTTAGGCGGCGGCATTTTGTTGGCCGCGCGCAAGTCCGGTTGGGCCTGCGATCCGGACTTTATTTCAGAACTCGCCAGCCAACTGGCGCAATCCTCTCCGAAAAGGAACAGTTAATGACCGCAACACTGCGTAGTATTACGGGGCAGTTTGCCTTTTGGGCAAAAGCACAGATGCCATCTCCACTGACGGATGTAAGCAAGACTCATATCATTGTGGGTTGCGGCACGTCCTACAATCTAGCTTTGAGTGTTGCTGCGGCTATGAACGGCAATGGATTGCGTGCACTGGCTGTTCCTGCTGGCGAGTGGGTATTGCGCCCTCAGGCTTACTTCCCAAGTGATGATGTGCATGTCATCGCATTGTCCCGCAGCGGCGAGTCGACTGAAACGGTGCACGCGGCTCGTGTCAGTCGCGGGCGGGGTTTGCATGTTACGGGCATTACCTGCGAGCCGGGCTCCAGCCTCAGCGTGACGTCCGATACGGCCATCGAATTTGAGACCCATCCCGAAGAAGGGATCGTCATGACGGCTTCTGCCAGTCTTATGTTGCTTGCCGGGTTTGCGCTTGCCGGACATGACATCACAGCAGATCTGATTGCCGGTTCAGAGCAATTGATGCAAGTATTTGATCGTGTTCCCGTCGCCTCTTATGCCGGGCGCACCCATTTCGTGTTTCTTGGTGGTGGAGCCAATTATGGCGTTGCCCTTGAAGGTGCTTTGAAGCTTCAGGAAATGGCTATCTGCTATACGCAGGGCTTTCACCCTGGTGAGCATCGCCATGGGCCCGTGAGTCTGGTCGATGAGCGCACGGCAATAGTTATGCTGTACCATGATGACAGTCACGATGATGAAGCTGAACTGGTTGTTGAATTGCAGGCAAAGGGCGCTTGGGTATTGGGCATTGGTGGTCCGGGTGATGCCTCTCTACCACATGGTTTTTCCGGAGATGCTGCTGCCATGGGCGTTATGCCGACACTGCAATTGCTGGGCGAGCGCTATGCGTCTGCAAAAGGTGTCGATACAACTGCACCACGGAATCTTACAAAAGTTGTGATGTTGGAAACAAATTGACCAAAGCTCTGGATTATCTGTTCGATCTACATAGTCAGGCAAATGCTGGCCAGCGGGCGGGTATTACATCCGTGTGCAGTGCGCATCCGATGGTGATTGAGGCCGCTCTCATGGAGGCCATGGAGACCAACTCTTTTGCCTGTATTGAGGCGACCTGCAATCAGGTCAATCAGGATGGCGGCTATACGGGTATGACGCCGGCAGCCTTTCATGACTTTGTGATGTCTATTGCCCGGAAACTCGGCTTCCCGATTGATCGGATTGTCTTGGGTGGGGATCATCTCGGCCCCAATCCCTGGCGCAAAATGCCTGCATCAGAGGCGATGGCCAAAGCAATCGTCATGACAAGACAATACGCAGCGGCGGGCTTTGGGAAAATTCATCTCGATGCCAGCATGTCCTGCGCAGATGATCCCGTTCCCTTGCCGGTGCCGATTGTTGCCGAGCGTGCTGCGGCGTTGGCGAGGGCGGCGGAAGAGGGCGCAAAATCCGGTGGACATCCCGGTCCCGCCTATATTGTGGGAACCGAAGTGCCTGTTCCCGGTGGCGCACCGGAAGAATTGGAGACGGTCGAAGTCAGCCGCCCGCAGGATGCAGCTGATACCATTGAACACCACCGAAGTGCTTTTGCAGATCAGGGGCTTGATGATGCTTTCAAGCGGATTGTGGGGCTGGTCGTGCAGCCCGGCGTCGAGTTTGGACATACAAATGTGATCGCATTTCTGCCAGAGGCGGCTGAACAGCTTTCAGCCTGGCGTCAGGGTTTCGGGTCGGTCGTTTTCGAAGCTCATTCAACCGACTACCAGACAGCTGATGCCCTGGCTGACCTTGTCGATGGCGGGTTCTGTATCTTGAAGGTTGGGCCGGGTCTGACCTTTGCGTTGCGCGAAGCATTTTACGGGTTGGATCAGATCGCCGGTGTACTTGTGCCAGACTATGAGGCTGGAAGTCTGCCGCGCACAATGGAGCAGGTCATGCTCGCAATGCCTGATGATTGGAATGCTTACTATCATGGCACTGAAACAAGCCAGTTCATGCAGCGGCATTTCTCCTATTCAGACAGGATCCGGTATTATTGGGCCCATAAGGCAGCCAATATGGCTGTAGATCGTCTCTTTGCCAGTCTTGAAGGAGCGGGCTTGCCCGAACCCATGATCAGCCAATTCTTGCCGCGGCAATATGCAGATGTGGTGGCTGGCAATGTGAAGCCCGATGCCAGATCATTGGCAATTGCAGCCATTCGCTGTGCGTTGGCTCCGTATTCTGCAGCATGTGTGTGATGCGTGCTTCCGCTGATCTTTCCAGCTCTGGATCCCCACAATTAGCTTGATCCAGTACCTGACGTGAATTTGGGTATCGAGGAAGCTGAATTGAATCAGATTGCTTGGTAGAATCCCCCAAAATGCGTTCAGATTGCTACGGAACATGGTTCATGTGCCCAAAATCTCTCATTGTGAAATTACTGCTCTCCTGTTAACGTCTGAGCAAATGCCCACGATAAGGGCAATTTCTCAATATTGGTTCATATAGGGAGGTGAGCCAGGTCAACCGCATGTCACAGGTCTGCAATTCCGAACACCTGAAAAACTGCAAGCTTTTTGAGGCAACAGCGGTTATGTAGCTGATCGGACTTTGCAGGTGTTTTTTTCGGGTCAGCTCATTGTGAGCAGACAGATCAATCGGACTTGCGAACATCCGACCTTGGACAAATCCAGATATTCCCCAGCCTTCCGGCACAGACACCAGAGTAGTAGAATGAACATCACAGATACAAAGCCAATTGATGTGGCGACAGTTCGGGCAGAAATTCTGCGCCATCTGAAATATTCCCTCGGTAAGGATGAGAGCCATGCATCGGTCTATGACTGGCGCATGTCGCTGTCCTTGACCTTGCGTGATCTGGTTGTCGATCCCTGGTTTGAAAGCACGCGCACAACTTATGAAGCCAAGGGCAAGCGGGTTTACTATCTGTCCATGGAGTTTCTTATCGGTCGTTTGATCGAGGATGTTGCCGTCAATCTCAGAGTTGATGAGATTGCTGAAGAAGCGATGGAATCTCTTGGGCAGAACTATGCAGTTGTTGTTGCCGATGAGCCGGATGCCGCTTTGGGCAATGGCGGACTTGGGCGGTTGGCCGCCTGTTTTCTGGACAGTCTTTCGACGCTGGGTATTCCAGCCTACGGCTATGGCATTCGCTACGAACACGGTCTGTTTGAGCAGCATTTCGAAGACGGGCGTCAGGTCGAAACAGCTGAGGGGTGGCTTGCGCAGCGCCATGCCTGGGAATTTGAACGTCCAGAGGTCAGCTATCCAATTGGCTTTTCCGGCTATGTGAAAGAGTCTGATGGCCGCGCAAAATGGCACCCCGGTGAAACCGTTCTGGCGTCTGCTTATGATACGCCGGTGGTTGGCTGGAAAGGGAAGTGGGCAAACACGCTGCGGCTTTGGGCTGCCAAGCCGACCCGTCTGTTTGATCTGGAAAGCTTTAATCAAGGTGATTATCTGGCCGCGACCGAACCAGAAGCTTTGGCGCGTACCATTTCCCGGGTACTTTATCCCGATGACACGACACCTGTTGGCAAGGAACTGCGCCTGAAACAGGAATACTTCTTCACCGCTGCTTCCATCCAGGATTTGCTGCGCCGCTTTTTGTCGGAAGGTCATGATTTGCGTGATCTGGCTAACAAGGTCGCCATTCAACTGAACGACACACATCCGGCGGTGGCCGGTGCAGAATTGGTGCGTTTGCTGGCGGATGAGCATGGTTTGCCAATTGCCGAAGCAATCGAAATTGCGCGCGGATGTCTTGGATATACCAACCACACGCTCTTGCCCGAAGCCTTGGA
>CAZOCA010000386.1:0-4292 GCA_964578105.1 uncultured Pararhizobium sp. | reverse complement strand
CCGGAATCGGAACCCTGAGCCGGATGGAATGGTTGCCGGGGCAGGGGGCGTACCGCTGATGTCAAATTTGTCTTTATGTCTGTGGTCTGGATGCGCAGCTGGCGTTGAGGCCAGCAATGCGCGGGTGTAGGGATGGCGCGGTGTCTCAAACAGCTCGTCGCCCTCGCCTATCTCGACAATTCTGCCGAGATACATAATTGCAACGCGGTCTGAGACATGGCGCAGCACACCCAGATCATGGGCTATGAAAATATAGCCTGCTGATCGGGTAGCGCGCAGTTCATCCAGCAAATTGACGATCTGTGCCTGAATCGACACATCCAACGCTGATGTCGGTTCATCCAGAATGATGACGTCAGGATTGAGCGCCAATGCGCGGGCAATGCCCACCCGTTGACGCTGACCGCCGGACAATTCGTTTGGATACCGATCGAGATAATGTTCAGCCAAACCAACTGCTTCCATCAGTTCAGCTGTACGTTCTGAAATACGGGCCTTGTCAAAACCGGCAATGTCCATCGGTTCGGCAATGATACGGCGGATCGTCATGCGGCGATCCAGCGATGATGTGGGGTCCTGAAACACCATCTGAATTTCGCGGCGGGCCGTTCTGAGCGCACGCCCTTTCAGAGAAGATATTTCCCGGCTGTTGACCAGGACCTTGCCGCTAGTCGGCGGCACAAGCCCCATCGCGAGACGGGCCAGAGTGGACTTTCCGCAACCGGATTCCCCGGCAATTCCAAGCGTTTCACCGCGTTTGAGTGTGAGCGATACCTCGTTGAGCGCTTTGACCGGCCCATAGGCCTTGCTGACATTCTGAAGGGTCAGGACCACTTCGTCAGAGGCCTCTGTCCGCTGTGCCCCAGTCGCTTTTTCGGCGACTTGCGTGTCTTCGGCCGACATGACTTCTTCGACAAAATGACAGGCAGCGGTTCGGCCGGGTGCCACTTCTTTCAGAACCGGCCGTTGCGTGCGGCAAATGCTGCGGTCAATGCTGCTGTCCATGCTGCGGTCCGTGGCAAACTCACAGCGCGGGTGGAATGGGCAACCAGGCACTGCATCAGCATATTGTGGCGGCAATCCGGGGATGGCATCCAGACGTCGTTTGGTATCTTCAGTCGCTGTTGGCCTGCTGCGCAGCAAAGCGCGGGTGTAGGGGTGAGCCGGCTTATTGAAGAGGTCGGCGACCGGCGTTTCCTCAACTATGCGCCCGGCATACATGACCATAACCCGGTCAACCAGTTCAGCAACCAGCCCCAGATCATGGGTTATGACAATAGAAGCAACATTGTGCTTGCGGCTCAACTCCCGCAACACACTGACGATCTGCGCCTGCACGGTGACATCCAGGGCCGTTGTCGGTTCATCTGCCACCAGAACCGATGGTTCGCCCGACAAGGCCATGGCGATCACCGCGCGCTGACGCATGCCACCAGAAAATTCGTGTGGATATTGAGTGGTCCGAAGTGGCGGATTGGGAATGCCCACTTCTTCCAGCATTTTGATCGCCAGTGCATCCAAATCTGTCTGGCTGACGCTCTTGTCATGAACCGCAACCGGTTCCTGCACCTGACGACCGATCCGCATGGAAGGGTTGAGAGATGTCATCGGGTTCTGAAAGATCATGCTGATTTCAGCGCCGCGCAATTCCGCCATGCGGCGTTCCGGCGCAGATTTGATGTCCTCGCCATTCATGCGAATATGATCGGCTTCAATGCGTGCGGAGTTCGGCAACAGCCCCATGGCGGCTAGCATTGTGACAGATTTTCCAGAACCGGATTCTCCAACAATACCCACCTGTTCACCAGGCATGATGTCGAAACTGACACCATCCACAACCTGACGCACGCCAGAGCCTGAGCGAAAGGCGATCTTCAGATTTTTGACAGAAAGGCTGGATTGCTGACTGGAACCGGTCATTCGCCGCCTCCCAGATTCTGATGCTGCGGATCGACGCGATCACGCATGGCATCTGCCAGCAAATTCACGCCGACCAGAACAACCGTCAATGCAAGCCCCGGGAAAATGGCATAGGCCGGAATGAAGTCGATAAAGCGCAGCGAGTCAGCCAGCATCTGTCCCCAGCTCGGGGTTGGGGGTTGCACTCCCAAACCCAGAAAGGACAGACCGGCTTCAAGCAGAATGGCAATGCCAACCGAAAGACTGGCCTGCACGGCCAAAGGTCCGGCAGCATTGGGCAGGATATGACGCAGAATGATGGAGGCCTTGCTGGCTCCCATGGATTCTGCCGCTTCAATATATTCAAGCCGCGCCTCGGAAATGGCGAGTGCACGCGCCAAACGGGCAAAGAGCGGGCTTTGCGCAATAGCAATAGCAATCGCAACCTGAACAAAGCCGGGGCCAAGCACAGCGACAATTGCAGCGCCTAACAGGATGGCGGGGAAAGCGCTGATAGCATCGCTGAGCCGCATCATGGTGGAATCCACCCAACCGCCCATATAGCCAGCCGTGATGCCCATGAAGATGCCTAGCGCTGCGCCCAGGATAACGGCCAGCGCCCCGGCGAACAGAGAGACCCGAGCGCCATAGATGGTGCGGCTGAGAATATCCCGGCCCAGAAAATCCGTCCCGAACCAATGGGTCAGGCTCATGCCCTGAAGTTCCGAACCAGAGATTTGTGCATTTGGCTCGTAAGGCGCAATGAGGGGTGCAAAGACCGCCACAAACACCATTGCAAGCAGCAGAAGAACGCCGACGCGCCCTCCACGATGCTGCCACAGATAGGATGCCGTCTCCTTCATACAGCACCTCCGGTGGAAGCGCGTATGCGGGGATTGAACCATCCATAGGACAGATCGATCAACAGATTGATCGCCATATAGATGATCACGAAATACATTAGTGTGCCCTGAACCAGAACAATGTCTCGGCTTCTGATGGCCTCAATGGTGAGGCGACCAAGGCCTGGCCAGTTGAAGACGGATTCAATCAGCACTGCGCCGCCAAGCATTTGACCAAAGCGCAGCCCCAGCACGGTCAGCACCGGAATTGCCGCATTGCGACTTATGTGGAGGCGCATCAGGCGGCTTGCCTGAACGCCCTTTGCACGGGCGACCGTCACATAATCACGGCTCAACTCGTCCAGCACACTGGCGCGGACCAAACGGGCGATCATGGCAATGGAGTCCAATGCCAGCGCGATGGCGGGCAGCAACAGATATTGCAATGCCTTTATGGGATCATCACTGAAGAGCTTGCGGCCACCAGAGGGCAACCAGCCAAGCCAGACGGCAAAGACAATGATGCCGACAATCCCGAACCAGAAATTCGGTATGGAAAGGATAAATGAATTGGCTGTTGTAATCAGCGTATCCACCCAGCTTCCCTGACGCAGGGCCGCAATGACACCGATCAGAATGCCAAAGACCGAAGCGATGATGATGGCAGCGATTGCCAGTTCCAAAGTGGCAGGCAGTCTGCGAGCGATCAGTTCTGTTACAGGGCGGCCAATATAGGGAGAGGTTCCAAGATCGCCCTGAAGCGCTGCAAAAGCCCAACGGAAATACTGAACGGGCAGCGGATCATCCAAACCCAGCTTGGCCCGCAATGCTGCTACCACCGCGGGCTCAGGGTCGGGGCCCGCAAGCACGGTAACCACATCACCCGGCACCAGATGCATCAGCAAGAAAACAACAACCGAAACGATGACAACCACGATGAAGGCCTGAACCACACGGCCGAAGACGTATTTCAGCATGGCGACCCCACTCTGGCGCGCGCAGTCCAACGATCCAAAAACCTCTGGAATACCCCATCAGCTTTTGACGTAAATTCACGCCCCGAAATGCTGCTTTCCTTGCGGTGGTGCATCATAATTACCAATTGGAGACTCGCGGCTGAGACCGGTCTTCCGTGTGATCCATGACATTGAGAAGCTGATCTTTCAGACGCTCTCGCAATGTGCTGTGGTCAGGGTCGTGATACAGGTTCACAAGCTCCTGTGGATCAACACTCAAGTCATACAATTCCCCATCCATGAGGCGGTCGGTGGCTGGCGCGCCGTGCCATATGACCAACTTGTGGTTCTCATGGCGCAGCATGGTGGTGTGAACGGGAGGGCGGGCCTCATGGCCGGAATCGCGGTATTCACAGAGCGCCCAGTTGCGCCAGCCTGACGCCTTCCCCTGAGCAAGGGGGATAAGGGATGCACCTTGGGCGGTGCTAAATCCAGCCACGCCCGCAACGTCGATATAAGTTGCTGTCAGGTCGATCCATTGCACCAGTTCCTTGACACGGGCCCCTGCAGGAATCTGCCCCGGCCAGCGCATGAT
>CAZOCA010000385.1:0-4302 GCA_964578105.1 uncultured Pararhizobium sp. | reverse complement strand
GGACTGGATTCTTCTGCAGTCCTGGGGTTTGTGAAAATCCGCGAGATGGTTCAGAAATCTGATGGAACCTTAATCCTTACAAATCTTTGTCCCACAATCATGCATTCATTCGGGTATCAGGCCAATGGATTGAACAGCAATATGCCACTACACCATTTTGACGAGTTGGATCAGGCTCTGGTGTGGTGCGAAGAACGCATTCTGGAAGGGCACAAGGACAAGGTGGAAGCCTGTCGGGAGTTCTGCATAAGGGAACAGTTCTCCAGAATGTTTGATCATCCCGATGCCTTTGAAATTGTGACACCCTATCTTGAGAGGCTGGAACTGGACCCACACAGCACATTCATATGTCAGGGTGCACCATCTGAGGCTGTGTTCTTCATCGAGCAAGGTCAGGTCAGTGTTCAGTTGGAAACCGCCGATGAGAACCTCAAGCGTCTCAGAACCCTTGGGCCGGGTATGATTGTCGGAGAGATATCCTTTTGCCTCAGGCGACCGCGCATTGCATCTGTGGTGGCGGATACACACACAAAAGTGTGGTCTCTCAATCATGCTGATTTGGCGCGTCTGAGTGGCGCGGAGCCAGCAATTTCAGCTGCTTTCCAAGCCTATCTTTCGCGCATCATGGCGGAGCGCCTCAGCCAATCCAATCGATTGGTACAATCACTCACTGATTGAAGTTCCATCTTTTTTCACTAGATATTTCTATTTTAAATTGAGATACCCGTAACGCTGATCGTAAGTATCAGTGGACAAGAATGTCTGGCTGAATTCTGAGTCGCAGGCAGCAAGCGCCCGGTCACATCAGCGACATGATTTTCAGGAATTTTAATTCAAATATTCGGCGCACGATTTCGGATGAGCGGCTTAAATGAGACTAATGCTGAGCGCAATACTTCTTGTCTTCTGGTGGCTGGGTCCGGCAGGTCAGTACACGGCTTTTGCTCAACCCAATCAGGCAAATGCCTGTAGCGATGATGGCCAATCCGAGACATTTATAAATACGCTGTCTGTTACCCAGCCGGGTGAATTGAGGCCATTATCGAGTGCCTATTTTGTGGATGAAACCGGACTGGTTGATACCGCCGTGATTGCCGGTCAAACGTTTCTCATAGGTTTTTGTAACTCAAGTTTTCCGGTTCCTGGGTCCGGTGGCGCATTATGGTTGCGTTTTCAGGTAACAAGTTCGCATGTCAGTGCCCAGACATGGATTATTGGCATGGTAGAAATCTTTGTTGATGAGCTTCTTTTGTATGAAAGTGCATCAGATGGCCTGTCACTTGTTGCGCGCAATGGCCGATCAGTGCCGCCGAAAGACCGTCCAGTCAGCGCTGTGAGAATGGCAGTGCCTTTTGAAATTGGTGCGGGCGAAAGCAAGCTGCTTTATCTTCGCGTCTCAGGCACGCTGGCGCCAACTGTGACTCCGGTGCTTGTGTCTGAAGCATTTTTTGGAAACTGGTCAGCCATACCGACAATCATCGGCACATTGATGCTTTGCTTTTTCGCGATGATGGCCCTGTTCAGTCTGATTTTCTTTCGCCATATCGATCCACGGTTTTGTTGGTATTACGTGCTCTATATGGCCAGTCGGTTTGCCTTTACATTGTTTTACAATGACTGGTTCGCCAAAGCGACCGGGATCATTGTGCCGATCAGTGCCAGTATTCCCGTCTCACTATTTATTGGCGGTGGCTCCACGTTGGCCGTGATTTTGTTCTGTTTTGCCCTGTTTTCAACCGATACGCTTTCGAGGCTGGAAAAACTGATTTTCTGGGTGTTGCTTGCAGTTGGAACGGTGATTATTGGCATGACCGTTTTAAGCCCTCAGACCCTGCTTGTTCCTCTGTTTCTTTTCAACAGTCTCACGCCGCTTGTGCTGTTTGTTGTGTCTGCCGTGAAATACAAAAATGGTCTGATCCACGCAAAGTGGATTTGCGCCGGACTTGCTGCCCTGATGTTCGGGCTGTCGCTCTCGGTTTTTGGTTTTCTGTTTCCTGTTGAGCTTACGACGACGACGTCAGGTTTGGATCTGGTGCTCGCGCGCCCATTGAAACTGGCGTATATCGTGGCGGTTTTTGTAGAGCCGATTTGTATGATGATTGCTCTATCGGCTGTGGTGCGGGGCATTGGCAAACGACAGGATGCAGCTGTTGCCGAAGCCGCTCTTTTGCGCAGCAATCTGGCTCAGTTTGAAGACCAGACTGTGGCGCAGCAGAAATCAGCCCAGGCCCGCATTCTGGCGTTGGAGGCGCTGGTTCAGGATGATCCGGAATCCACCTTGCTGCCGCCAGCTGAAAAGCAGATTGTCGACAACGCCACCAAAGCCGTACTGGAAAATATTGAACTTGTGGGGTTTGGAGCGCGTGAACTTGCACAGATTCTGGGGACCAGTGAAAAGACTCTGGGTCGGCGTCTGAAAGCCTCTCTGGGATTGTCACCTGCTGCCTTCATAAGATCCATTCGTCTGACCGTTGCCCGCGATCTCATCGTGCTGAGGCAACACAGCACTGTTGCCGAAGTGGCCTATGCAACCGGGTTTTCCAGTGTCAGCCATTTTGCCAAACTGTACCGGCGGGAGTTTTCCGAGACCCCAAGCGAAGCATTGACGGCTGCAAAAGCCAGCGAATAGAGCCGTTTATCAGATGCTTCAAGGAAGCGTTGCTATTCTCACCATCTCCCCAACCAGCGAAATGCACGCCTGAGGAATGCATGGCCATTTTCAGTGATAGGTGTGCCGTGGGCCATCAGAACTTTTTCTACCGGCCATGCCATGATGTGACCCAGTGCGGCGCGTGCAGCTTTGCGGTCGGTGAAGGCGAGGCGGAATTTGCGGGGGACTGATGGTTCCTGTTCCGTCATAAGATCCAGCTTGGCTACAAGTTTTCGCCAACCTGAAAACCAGTTTGCCGGAAAGTGCTGCAACAGATCGGTAAAGAGGACTGTCCCGCTTTTGCTGTGAAAAAAGACCAATTCGGTCGTAATCGCGTTGCCGCGCATGGTAATTTGATCAATCTCACCCGCCCAATTCGGATGCGGTGTGTCTCCAAGGTCCTCATCCAGGTCCAAATCGGGGCGCTTTTTCCGCAAACCCGGCGCTGCATGTATCCTGGCGTCAGGGAAAGCACGTTTCCATTCGGCCAAATACAAATGGTGAAGCGTATTGGGTGCAATCAGGTGCTCAACGCTTCCCAATGCCGTCACCTGTTCAAGGAGTTCGTCCGTGAGCGGTATCGGCGACCAGACAAACAGGGCGTCCTTGGATAATCTTATAACAGCCATTCGCGTTGGATAATTGAAACCTGCGACTGCAACGACGGTCGATCCATCAGCAATCCAAATATCATGCCCAAATGATTTCAGCATGCTTGCTCCCGAATCTTCCGCATACGGATGTAAGAATTGCCAAAGATATGTGATGATTGGAAATCACTTTTAGAATAGAAATTCATCTAACATGCTTTGCCGGGCCGATATCAGATTAGCTCACTGTTCTACAGGACTTGAAGCAGGCCCATGTCCCGGTGAGGGCGGGTTCCATACATCAGCAGAAAGGCATTCCCGATGATGAATACCAAACCAGAAGCAGGCGGGGCTTTGCCGCAAATGAGTTTCCCGAAGCTCGGTGGCGGCACGCTCAGCATTGGCGGTGCCACGGAACGTCACACGCTGTTGGTTGTGTATCGGGGCAAGCATTGCGGACGTTGCAAGAAATATTTGGCCACGCTTGAAGGGTTGAAATCCGACTGGGAGGAGGCCGGGTTTGATCTGGTTGTGGTGTCGGCTGATCCGAGGGAAAAGGCAAAGGCGGATGTAGACGAATTCGGCTGGAGCTTCGATCTCGGCTATGATCTGAGTGAAGAGCAGATGCTTGGCCTTGGTGTTTATATTTCGGACCCGTTGTCACCTGACGAGACAGATCGCAGATTTGCAGAACCCGGTATTTTCTGTGTCCGTCCAGATGGCATTATTCAGCTGGTTTGCATCTCCAACGGACCTGCCGCGCGTCCAGAACTGAATGAGTTGCTGGACGGCATGAAATTTAATATTGCCCACAACAGACCTGCCCGCGGGACTGTCTGAGAGGTTTTTGGAATTGGATGTCTTTGATGGCTGCACCAACCTTTTGCATCGGGGTCCCGACCTACAAACGCGCGGATGACCTTCAGCGGTTTATTGTTGCCATCAAGTCCCAGTTGCTTCGCAAGCCGAATGTTCGTCTCGTGATCGTCAATGATGCCAGCCATGATGATGCCTATCAGAGGCTGGTCGAGCAGCATGATGGATTGTTTGAGTATCGTATCA
>CAZOCA010000384.1:0-4309 GCA_964578105.1 uncultured Pararhizobium sp. | reverse complement strand
ATCCACCTGTTGACGCTTATCCGATTTGGCGGCATGAGAGCAAAAGATTTTCAACATTTTACAGAGCATCGCCAGAATTGGGCAATGCGCCAATGAGACACATAATGACCACCGAGCGCTATAATCCCCGAGCCGCCGAACAAAAATGGCAGAAGGCATGGGATGAAGCTAAGCTGTTTGAAACCGACGATAATGCAAACGGCGATCCATACTACGTGCTGGAGATGTTCCCTTACCCGTCAGGGCGCATTCACATGGGGCACGTCCGCAACTATACGATGGGCGACGTAGTGGCGCGCTATAAGCGGGCCAAGGGCTTCAATGTACTGCACCCGATGGGCTGGGATGCTTTTGGCATGCCTGCCGAAAACGCAGCTATGCAAAACAAGGTTCATCCAAAAGAGTGGACCTATCAAAACATTGCCACCATGCGTGGGCAACTCAAGACCATGGGGCTGTCGCTGGATTGGTCGCGGGAATTCGCCACCTGCGATGTAGACTATTATCACCGTCAACAAATGTTGTTTTTGGACTTCCTGAAGGAAGACCTGATTGGACGTAAAACATCTAAGGTCAATTGGGATCCGGTCGACAACACAGTGCTTGCCAATGAACAGGTGATCGATGGTCGCGGATGGCGATCTGGTGCGTTAGTCGAGCAACGCGAACTTGCGCAATGGGTTTTTAAGATAACCGATTACCGTCAGGAACTGCTTGACGCGCTGGACGATCTGGACCAATGGCCAGACAAAGTGCGTACCATGCAGCGCAATTGGATAGGCAAGTCTCGTGGACTGCAAATGCACTTTGCAATGTCCGCGCCCTACGCAGATAACGAGCAAATTGAAGTCTATACCACGAGACCAGACACACTTGCAGGAGCGAGTTTCATCGCAATTGCGCCAGAACATGACCTTGCCAAGGCCATAGCAATGCAAAACAACGCACTTGCCGAGTTTAACGTCGATGTTCGCCGCGCCGGCACGTCAGAAGAAGCGTTGGAGAAAGCCGAAAAACGCGGTTTTGATACCGGTCTCACCGTAAAACATCCCCTCTATGCGGACCAAGTGCTGCCAATTTGGGTCGCGAACTTTATCGTCACCGACTATGGAACGGGCGCGGTGTTTGGCTGTCCAGCGCATGATCAACGCGATCTGGACTTTGCACGAAAATACAATCTGCCGGTGACGGACACTTTTTTTGCCTTAGATGATGACACGCCTGTTGCCGATGAGGCCTTTGTTCCAGCCAAAAGCGAAAAAGTGCGGTGGGTCAATCAACCCGCAGGTGTCGAGCTTGCAACCGGCGCAGAAGCAGTTGAGCAAACCATTGATTGGGCAGAAGCCAATGGATTAGGAAAGGCGAAGGAACAATTTCGCCTACGCGACTGGGGCATCTCGAGACAACGATATTGGGGCTGTCCAATTCCGATAATTCACTGCGAAGATTGCGGAACCGTGCCGGTACCCAAAGAGGATCTGCCGGTTAAGCTACCAGATGATATCACATTTGATTTGCCGGGTAATCCGCTTGACCGCCATGAAGCGTTCTTGCATGTCAAATGCCCATCTTGCGGCAAACCCAGCAGGCGCGAAACCGACACGATGGATACATTTGTGGATTCATCATGGTACTTTGCACGCTTTACAGCACCTAATGCAGACGATCCAACAAATCCGGAGATTGCCGATAAATGGCTGCCCATTGATCAGTATATTGGCGGGATCGAGCACGCCATATTGCATCTGCTGTATTCCCGCTTCTTCACGCGCGCGATGAAAAAAGCAGGTCACCTTCATGTAACAGAACCCTTCAAAGGCTTGTTTACTCAGGGCATGGTTGTACATGAAACCTACAAAGACGATGCCGGTTGGGTGACGCCCGCGGAAGTTCGTATTGAAGAGCGCGACGGGGAACGTGTCGCTGTAAAAATTGAATCCGGCAAAACACTTGAAATCGGCTCGATCGAAAAAATGTCGAAGTCAAAAAAGAATGTCGTCGATCCCGATGATATCATCGCATCATATGGTGCAGATACAGCGCGATGGTTTATGCTTTCAGATTCTCCGCCTGAGCGGGACGTCATTTGGACAGAAGCGGGCGTCGAAGGCGCGCACCGCTTTGTACAACGTATCTGGCGTTTGATTTCTGCAGTGTCAGAACCATTGTCTACCATCGAGGCGAATCCGGCTAAACAAGGTGATGCGCTGGCCATCTCAAAGGCTGCTCACAAAACGCTGCTGGCGGTGGGTGATGACATAGAAAAGCTCGCCTTCAACAAGGCCGTTGCTCGCATCTACGATCTTATCAACCAGCTAACGCCGTCGCTCAATGAAGTCTCCAATGGCAATGCTGATGCCCAAACCATGTCTGCAACCAAGGACGCTGTAAACATTCTGCTCGCAATGCTCGCGCCGATGATGCCCCATTTGGCTGAAGAGATATGGACACGGCTGGGCAACACATCAATGCTATGCGCCGAGCCCTGGCCAAAATTTGGTACTGAACTGGTCGCAGATAATGAAGTGGTGCTGCCCGTTCAAATAAACGGTAAGCGCCGCGGCGAAATAAGCGTGGCAAAATCGGCAAACATTAATGCCATCGAAGAACTGGTTCTGGCTTTGGATTTCGTCCAAAACCATCTACAAGGAAAAGCGCCCAAGAAGATTATTGTGGTGCCAAACCGGATTGTAAATGTCGTCGCCTAATGGAAGATTCAGAAAGAGCCACATGATCAATCAACGTAGATTTCTAGTTGTATTCCTTTCGCTGCTGTTTTTGGCATCCGGCTGTACTGTGCAGCCGCTCCATTCACCAACAGGTTCTGACGCTGATGTTAGCGTTGACGTAAAGATTTCACCTGTCGATACCCGGCTCGAGCAGCAAGTTCGAAATCGCCTTCTATTCCTGTTGAATGGAGGTTCCGCAGAGCCGAGCAATGCTCGTTTTTTAGCAACGCTTGATGTTACGTCGGCACGTGTAGGCCTGCTGAGAGTACAGCGCAGTAGCAGCGAATCAGATACGACCACTGCAAGTCTCAGAGTAACCGGCACATTGGAATTGACGACCGGCGCCGATGAGGATTCCACCAAGATATTCAAAAGAGTGGTAAGCGTGTCATATGACAGAACTACTCAATTTTTTGCAAATTCGCGGGCAGAGATTGATGCAGAAAATCGTGCTGCCGCAGAACTGGCAGAAGAACTACGCAATCTCGTTCTGGTCTACGTAAAATCGCAGTGACGCTTTATGACCCTGCTTAAAGCGAATGATATCGATCATTATCTCAAAAGGCCGGATTTTAGCAATATTGTGCATCTGGTTTACGGTCCTGATCGTGGGTTGGCAGCTGAGCGCTCCACCATACTGGCAAGGGCGTCAGGGGTGGGCCTCGATGATGCTTTTGCTGCCATCAAATTGGACGCAGACGCACTGAGCACTGATCCCGACCGCTTAATGAACGAAGCTTATACCGTTTCGATGTTTGGCGGCGCGCGCCTGATTTGGCTGCGTGGCGTCACCAATAATGTATCTCTCGTCAAACAGCTAGAGCAGCTGCTCGATAAGCCGCCCGAAAATACATACTGCATTTTTGAAGCTGGGGACTTGAAGAAGGGCACAAAAATCAGAGACATTGTCGAGCGTGCAAAAAACGCATGCGCTATCCCTTGCTATGTCGACGGCGCTCGCAATATTGCGACAATTCTTGATGACGAACTTTCAAAAACCGGGCAAACCATAAGCCTGGAGGCTCGCCAGCTTCTTCTTTCACTGCTGGGCGCAGATCGCGGCGCATCGCGATCAGAAATTGAGAAGTTATGTCTTTACACGACAGGCAAAACTAAAATCGAGGTTTCTGATATTGCTGACATTCTGGGCGACGCATCCGCTGTCAGCATCGATGCTATTACCGATGCTGTAATCACCGGTAATCTTCAAGCGTATGATAATGCCATTACAAGATTCTACTCTTCCGGCGCGAACAATTTTCTGCTGTTTTCTGCGATGATCAGGCAATTCCAGGCGCTCGAGAAAATGCGTAATGAAATGGATGTTGGCGGTAAAAGTGCAAACCTGGCAATTTCATCTGCAAGGCCACCAATATTTTTTTCTCGCAAAGCCGCCGTTGAAGCTGCACTGAACAAATGGCCGGCAAGGGCGATTCGTGCCGCGCATGACAGGCTTCAAAATGCGCTTCTGGAAAGCCGAAAACTCAATAGTCTTGATGCCGATATCGCCCATATGGCACTTTTAGCGCTTACCGTTCAAGCATCGCGGCGACGTTAGATATTTTGCCCCTGAATCAAAC
>CAZOCA010000383.1:0-4314 GCA_964578105.1 uncultured Pararhizobium sp. | reverse complement strand
GCATTGACTGGGGCGATGTGGATTTGGTCATCCATGTCGGCGCGCCAAAGGGCGCCAGCCGTCTGGCGCAGCGCATTGGCCGCTCCAACCACCGCATGGATGTGCCGTCCAAGGGCATTCTGGTGCCCGCCAACCGCTTTGAAGTGCTGGAATGCAAAGCGGCGCTGGACGCCAATTACATCGGCGCGCAGGATACGCCGCGCCTGCATGATGGCGCGCTGGATGTGCTGTGCCAGCATGTGTTGGGTATGGCCTGCGCAGCACCGTTCCAGGCCGACGATTTGTTTACCGAGATAAAGACAGCCGCACCCTATGCAGATCTGCCGCGCGCCACGTTTGACAAAGTCATGGAATTTGTCGCCACCGGCGGCTATGCGCTGAAAAGCTATGAACGATACGCCAAAATCCGCAAGACGGAGGATGGCACATGGCGGCTCACCCATCCGCGTCTGGCGCAGCAATACCGCATCAATGTCGGAACCATCATTGAAAACCCCACTTTGCTGGTCCGCATGACCAGTCGCAAGAATGGCCGGGTTGGCCGCGGTGGCCGTGTGCTTGGCAAGGTGGAAGAGTATTTTCTGGAAACGCTGGAGCCGGGCGACACATTTTTGTTTGCGGGTCAGATCGTGCGTTTTGAGGGCATTCGCGAGACCGAAGCGCTGGTCACAAAAAGTGCGGCAGATACGCCCAAAATTCCGAGCTTTGCAGGGGGTAAATTTCCCCTGTCGACCTATCTGGCACAAGGTGTGCGAAACATCTTGTCTGACCCAAAGACATGGAGTTCATTGCCCGATCAGGTGGCCGAGTGGCTGGAAATCCAGAAGGCCCGTTCGGTTCTGCCCGGAAAGCGCGAATTGCTGCTGGAAACCTTTCCCCGCGCCGACAAGCATTATCTCATTGCCTATCCGTTTGAAGGGCGCCTGGCACATCAGACCCTTGGCATGTTGCTGACACGGCGGCTGGAGCGCATGAAGGCGCGGCCCTTGGGGTTTGTCGCGACGGATTATGCGCTGGGTGTGTGGTGCCTGCGTGATCTGTCCTCCATGATCCGCCGTGGTGAACTGAGCCTTGATGACTTATTTGATGAAGACATGCTGGGCGATGATCTGGAAGCCTGGCTGCGCGAAAGCTTTATGATGAAGCGCACCTTTCGCAATGCCGCTCTGATTTCCGGCCTGATCGAAAAACGCCATCCGGGCAAGGAGAAGTCCGGACGGCAGGTCACCGTGTCTTCGGACCTGATCTATGATGTGCTGAACGAACACGAGCCCGATCACATTTTGCTGCAGGCCGCCTGGGTCGATGCGTCAACAGGTCTTTTGGACATTGAGCGTCTGGGCGCTATGTTGAAACGCGTCAAGAATCATTTGCGTCACATGTCGCTGGATCGGATTTCGCCATTGGCGGTTCCGGTGATGCTGCAAATCGGCAAAGAGCCTGTGTTTGGCAGCGCAGATGAAATGATACTGGCGGAGGTGGCAGGCAATGTCAGTCCTTTGGATGAGCTGATCGAAGAAGCAATGCGGTTATAAGTTGGTCAACTAATATGGCTCTGGCAGAGAAAATTCAGGATGATATGCCGCTCGGTTCAGTGCGTTTCACACTCATGGCCCAGAGCTTTGTGGCGCTCCCTGAAGGTGTTCTTTACTGGCCGGATGAGGCGACACTGATCGTCGCCGATCTGCATTTGGAAAAAGGCTCCAGCTTTGCCCGTAAAGGCACATTTCTGCCACCCTATGACAGCCGAGCCACGCTGGGGCGTCTGGAGGGTCTGATCAAATCATTGCAGCCTGCCCGCATCATTGCGCTGGGAGACAGTTTTCATGATGTGGCGGCCGCAAACCGTCTGGGCATTGATGAATGTGCTTTGATCAATCATATGCAGCAGGGCCGCGACTGGGTCTGGGTATCTGGAAATCACGATCCCTATCCGCCGGAAGCACTGGGTGGCCGCGCGTGTGATGAATTGTCTATTGGCCCGATCACATTTCGTCATGAGCCAATGGCAGGCGCCAAGGGAGAGATTGCCGGACATCTGCATCCCTGCAGCAAGGTCAAGGGCCGTGCGAGGTCCGTGCGGCGTCCTTGTTTCATCGAAGATGGAACGCGCGCCATCCTGCCCGCCTTTGGGGAACTGACCGGCGGGCTGAATATCTGTAATGATGCATTTTCCGGCCTGTTCGAGCAGCCTGATACGATTTGCATTCACATGCTGGGGGACCGTCAGATTTACACCGTCAGCCCATCGCACTGCAGACCCGACAGGCGCGGCTGAACGCTACAGGAGCGCCGCGCCGCCGATCAGAAGAAACAGCGTCGCACCGGCTGTCAATTGCACCCTTAGCCTGCCAAACCAGTGGGGCAGAACATTCTGTCGCATGGCATTCAGATCCACATAGACCTGCCAGATATAGCCCAATATGAGCAGCAGCACGCCTGCAGAAATAATGGGCAATAGCAGGCAGCTCCATCCGAAGATGGAAGGAAGCACGCTGAGCACAAAGTCACGGGTTTGCAGGCTGGTGTCGGGCGCATAAAGGGCACGCCCCCAATGCGCACCACCCAGAAAGGACAGGATGACAGCCCCATAGGCCAACAGGGCCTTGCCGGCTGTTTCCTGCAAAAACAGGTCTTGCCGAAACACCACGATTGCCAACGCACAGGCAGCAAAGGGAATAAGCCCGGCATAGCCCAGCCAAAACGCCGCCTTTGGTGGTGATTTACCCGAAGGGTCGGAGCTGATGGGCTCGTCAGACATGATTGTCATGGGATGGGCGCTCCAATCTATTCTCGTCTGAACACAACGCCACCGAACCAGCCAACAAAAATCGCCAGAACCACAGCAAAAACGCCAAACCACAGGCCTCTTTCACGGCTGAAATCATAAACCATCTGCTCCAGTCCGGCTTTGGAGATCCACAATGTCTGTTCATCATGAGCCACCAATGCGCCTTCATCAAAGACAAAGACCTCGATGCTGTAAGTGCCTACTGAAACGCGTCCCGGGATGCGGATGGTGGTTTTGAACAGGGTTGGCGTCAGTAACTCCATCCCTTCCACATCCATGGAAAACAGATCATTGTTCGCCTTCAGCCGCCGATAGGCGAGCGCAAACTCGGCCGAATTTGCGGGCGCTTCAATGCTGTCGGTTACAACTGGAAAAATGATGTTCTCCAGTCCAATCTGATTGGCCTGCAGGGCCTGGGATTGCGCAATATCATCCGGCGGACGATTTGAAGACAGGGCGTAAAAGGAGGGAACATTGAGAAATGTTCGTGAATTTCGGTTGATCCAGATCCCGAAAATGCGCTCTTTCTTTCGTGTCACCACATCCACGGGCGGACCTTTGACAACAGCCACAACATCGTAGCCCTCTTCGCCCATATCAACGCCGCCATCTCGCTCTATGCTGCCGAAAAGGGTGATATCTGTTCCGGAAAAATTCGAGTTGATGGCAACCCGTTCAGATGAAACGGCCAGCACCACCCGTTCTGCAAAAGCAGCAGATGTCGTCACCACCAGCATGATGCACATTGCGATGAGACGTGCCATCAGCCACCCACCAGCAGTTTCAGAACCGAAAAGGAATACAACTCGTCCGGCTTCAGCACCAGATTGACCGCAAAGCGCATACCAACGGCCAGCACCAGAAGGCCGAGCAGGGCGCGGATTTGTTCGCCTCGCAGCTTTTGGCCCAATTGCGCGCCAAATTGGGCTCCGAACACGCCACCAATCATCAGGCAAAGCGCCAACACAACATCCACCGTTTGGTTGGTGCTGGCATGCAGCACGGTGGCGACCGACATGGTGACAAGAATGTAGAACAGCGACGTGCCAATGACCATCGCGGTTGGCACACGCAGGAGGTAAATCAGGGCGGGAACCATAATAAACCCGCCGCCAATACCAAGCACCGATCCCATGAACCCGATGGAGATTCCAAGGCCCAGAACCGGCAGAACGCTGACATACAGCTTGGAACGCCGGAACTTCATTTTTAATGGCAGGCCAAGAACCCAGCTGTGCTGACCCGGCATTCTGGCTGGCGGCCGTTTGCCGTCACGGTTTTTCAGCATGGCGCGAATGGATTCGCGCAGCATCAAAACGCCGATCGACGTCAGAAATGTCAGATAGGAAACCGAGATGATCAGGTCCAATTGTCCGACTTCACGCAACAATCGAAACACAAACACGCCAAGCGCTGAGCCGACAATACCGCCAGAAATCAGCACGCTGGCCAGTTTCAGATCAATTGCCTGGCGTCGCCAATAGGACAAGGCACCTGATGTTGATGAGGCGACGGTCTGGGAT
>CAZOCA010000382.1:0-4317 GCA_964578105.1 uncultured Pararhizobium sp. | reverse complement strand
GACTATTGAAGTTATTCGTAGTCGTGTTGATGAGCTGGGAACGACCGAGCCCAACATTCAGCGACAGGGCGAAGATCGTGTGCTGGTTCAGGTGCCGGGTCTGGGTGACCCACAGCGCCTGAAAGACCTTTTGAAGCAAACCGCACGTTTGAGCTTTCATCTGGTAAGTCAGGAAATGTCCGGTGAGCAGGCCTTGCAAGGGCGTCCACCCTCTGGCGCTGAAGTGATGTTTTCCTCTGATGATCCGCCCATCCCTTACGTGATCGAACGACGCGAGATCGTCAGTGGTGAAGATCTGGTTGATTCTCAACCCGGTTTTGATCAACGGACCAACGAACCGCTTGTGACGTTCCGTTTCAATAATTCTGGCGCGCGTGATTTCGGACGGGCCTCTACAGATAATGTCGGTCGACCCTTTGCAATCATTCTGGATGATGTCGTGATTTCCGCGCCAGTTATTCGGGAGCCGATTTTGGGCGGTAGTGGGCAGATCAGTGGTAACTTTACTGTCGAGAGTGCCAATGATCTTGCTATTCTGTTGCGCGCTGGTGCCTTGCCTGCCGATTTGACGATTGTTGAAGAACGTACGGTTGGCCCCGGCTTGGGGCAGGATTCGATTGAAGCTGGTGAGATTGCCGGGATTATCGCTGCTGTTGCAGTGCTTGTCTTTATGGTGCTGTCCTATGGTTTGTTCGGTGTTTTTGCCAATATCGCGTTGACTGTAAACATCATCATGATCATGGGCGTGCTGTCCATGTTACAGGCGACATTGACCTTGCCAGGTATCGCCGGGATTATTCTGACCATTGGTATGGCGGTTGATGCGAACGTTCTGATTTATGAGCGAATTCGGGAAGAAGCGCGTGCCGGTAGAAACGCCATTGCGGCCATTGATGCGGGTTACAAACGTGCGCTTGGAACCATTTTGGATGCCAACATCACAACTTTGATTGCAGCGATTATTCTGTTCTCGCTTGGGTCGGGTCCAATCCGTGGTTTCGCCATTACTCTGGCGATTGGTATTGTAACAACCGTCTTTTCCGCCTTCACCGTAAACCGCCTTATTGTGGCATTCTGGGTGCGTCGCACACGCCCCTCAACTGTGCCGATTTAAGGCTGGAGCAACGTTATGCGCACTTTAAAACTTGTCCCGGATGATACAAAAATCGCCTTCATGCGGCACCGCAAATGGGCGTTTCCGCTGTCTGCGGCGTTGGTCGTCCTCAGTATGGTTCTGTTTGCCGTAAACGGCCTTAATCTCGGCATCGATTTCCGGGGTGGAACGCTGATGCAGATCAAGACGATCGAAGGTCCGGCCAATATCGGAGAAATCAGAGATGTTCTCTCTGATCTGGACTTGGGCGATGTGCAGGTTCAGGAGTTTGGCTCTCCTCAAGACGTGCTCATCCGGATCCAGCAACAGGATGGCGGAGAGCAGGCTCAACAGGCCGTCGTGGAACTGGTACGGGGCATCTTGGCTGGGACTGTTTCGTTCGAACGGGTTGAAGTGGTCGGGCCAGCCGTTTCCGGTGAATTGACGCAAACCGGCATATTGGCTGTGGTTGCTTCTCTCGGTGCAGTTCTGATTTACATCTGGCTGCGATTTGAGTGGCAATTTGCAGTTGGTGCTGTCGTTGCAACGTTACACGATGTGCTCCTGACAATCGGGATGTTTGCGCTGCTTCAGCTTGAGTTTAATCTGGCGAGCATTGCGGCTGTTCTCACGATCGTGGGGTATTCACTGAATGATACGGTGGTCGTTTATGATAGGGTGCGTGAGAAGTTGCGCAAGTTTAAGCGTCTGCCAATTATCGAACTTCTCGATCTGGCGATTAACAAAACACTCTCCAGAACGGCGCTGACCTCTATCACAACCCTTTTGGCACTTGGTGCATTGTACGTTTTCGGCGGTGAAGTGATTGCCTCATTCACATTTGCTATGATCTGGGGTGTGGTGATTGGTACCTATTCGTCGATTTTCATTGCGGCTCCTTTGCTGATGTTCCTGAAGTTGCGCAATACTGATGCTGCAAAGGGCAAAGAGGAACTGGAAAGCTCAAGCGCTGCATGACGAAGGATCGGACGTCAAATCCCGAGACACCCGAGACTGGCCCTGCCAATGAGGGGCATGATTTCCTCCGTTCGCCCGGAACTATAATAACAGAATCACATTTTCCGGGCCGCGCGCCCATCGATGCCTATGGCAATGGTGGCTTTCGCTTTGCTGAAATGTCCCATCGCGGCGGCTTACTGGCTTTGCCCTCTGGCGTTTATGGCTGGTCCGCGTCCGTTCCTGATGACGTAACATTTGAACGACTCGACAGGGTTGTGGCGGAGGCTGATGCCATTGAACTCCTGTTCCTTGGTATGGGCGATACAGGCACTTTTCCGACTAAAGAAACCCGTCAGGCACTGCGGGATGCAGGCATTCGATTCGAGATCATGTCGACCGGAGCCGCCATTCGGACCTTTAATGTCATTTTGGGGGAAGGGCGACCGGTTGCGGCAGCTCTGCTGCCGGTTGAGACGGTTCGATGACGCCGCTTGCGGCTGAAATAGATCTCAATAGTATTGTCCGCTCTGCCGACCCGGCTCGCTATTTTGCCAGTCAGTTCATTCCTGGAACGCACCGCGCTGATGTCTTTGCATTGCATGCGTTTGATTTGGAAATCCGTAAAACCATCCGTACCATTCGTGAACCCGTGGCTGGTGAGATTCGCCTGCAATGGTGGCGTGAGGTTTTTCAGGGCGCGCGGAATGCAGAAGCTGCCGCCAGCCCATTGGCGCACCTCATGCTGGATCTCACACAACGCCATTCCGTAGGTCCGCAGATCTGGGAAAATTACCTCGATGGGCGGATATTCGATTTATATGATGATGCGGTTGAAGATCGTGCGGCATTTGAGGCGTATTCAGGCCAGACGGAAGGAACGGTTCTTCAGCTAGCCTGTCTTATGCTTGACCGTGTACAGTCCACATCGGCTTCACAAGTTTCCGGCTATCTGGCTTGCGTTCTCTGTCTGTGGGACCGGGTCTTGCAGCCAATTCTTTATACAGATCAGCCTTTAACCTCGCAGCGCGTCAGCAAAATCTCGCGATACCTTCCACCAGAATTGCGGGACGCTTCAGGTTTGATGGCGAATCCTTATCTGGAGTCTGAAACGGTTGATATTGAGCGGGCTGTGTCTGAGGTTTGCGTTGTTGCTGAAAGCTACCTTGAAAAGGCTCGTGCTGCCGCTGAGTCCGTTCCGCCAACATTGCGTCCGGCTTTCTTGCATGCCACCCCAATGGCATCTCAAATAGCAAAACTCCGTCGGCTTTCTCAATTGGAATTGCCATTCAGAAAACCCGGAACCGCACGTCTTATCTGGCAGCTTTGGCGAAGCTCCAAGCGCTGGCCTTGCTTTTAAGCAGCCACCTTTGATTTGGAATCCTGAAGCCATTGTTCAAAATCGACGAGGGCGCGTTTGCAGATCGACTGACGCTTGGCGATTGTTTTTTCCTTGCCACGCAGTCTGCGGCCATCCATTTCAGTGATTACGGGGACAGGCGGAAACAGGCCGAAATTTATGTTCATTGGCTGAAATGACCGCTTGCCGGGAACTTCTTCCGTTGCCAAATGTCCACCGGTAATATGTGACAACAAGGCACCGAATGCGGTTGTGACCGGCGGTATAGACTTGTCCATCCCATGCCATTCTTCAGCAGCAAAACGACCTGCCAAAAGTCCCATTGATGCGGATTCCACATAGCCTTCGCATCCAGTAATCTGACCTGCGAAACGCAGACGTGTGTCGGCTTTCAATCTCAGTGTACCGTCCAGAAGGACTGGTGAGTTGAGAAATGTATTGCGATGAAGTCCACCGAGACGAGCGAACTCTGCGTTTTCGAGGCCCGGAATGAGCCGAAAAATGTCTTTCTGAGCGCCGTATTTCAGCTTTGTCTGGAAACCGACCATATTATACAGCGTTCCCAATGCGTTATCCTGTCGGAGTTGCACAACTGCATAGGCCTTTACGTCAGGATTATGGGCATTGGTGAGGCCCATTGGCTTCATTGGACCGTGACGTGGGGTCTCCGGTCCGCGCTCGGCCATGACTTCAATGGGCATACAGCCTTCGAAGTAAGGCGTGCCTTCCCATTGTTTGAATTCGGTTTTCTCGCCCTCATTCAACGCGTTGATGAAATTGTAGTATTGGTCTTTGTCCATTGGGCAATTGATATAGTCCGCACCGGTGCCGCCCGGGCCGACCTTGTCGTAGCGCGACTGGAACCATGCCACTGACATGTCGATGCTTTCAAAATAGGCGATAGGTG
>CAZOCA010000381.1:0-4320 GCA_964578105.1 uncultured Pararhizobium sp. | reverse complement strand
AAAAAATAGCTGGCAGGCATTGGCATGATTTGCGGAGTGAGGTTCAAACCGCCTTCTTTCGCCCTGACAGCACAAGGCCATTTCCAGCCAATGCCAGGGCAACGCCAGCAAGACCAAGCAGCGTCCATTGGTAGTTTTCAAACAAGGTGGATACCAGTAGGGCCACGATTGGGAACATGATTGTGGCGTAGCCCGCCCGTGCAGAACCAATGCGGCCCAGCAGCGTCAAATAGCACCAGAATGCAAATACGGTGCCGGTCAATGATAACCACAACAGCGACAGGATGTAGCTTGCCGTTGGCTCGATAATGAATTCAGCGCCGCTGACAAAGGCAATTAGAGCGCTGAAAGCCGTGCCATAGACCATGCCCCAGGCATTGCCGGACATGACAGAAATACCACTGCGCTGCATTTGGGCGGAAAACAGGTTTCCGATGCAAAAAGACACGGTTCCGCCAAAGCAGAGCAGCAAGCCGAAAAGCGTTCCTGGATCTGCATCAGCCGCCATGATTTCTGGCCAGAATAGGGCAGCAATGCCGGAAATGCCCAACAGCGCTCCGAACACCACCCGGCGGGTTGGGATCTGACCATACAAAATCAAGGCAAATCCAATATTCACGATCGATGCCAGAGAAAACACGATTGAGAGAAGCCCCGACGCGATCCATTGTGCGCCGTAGTAAAACAAAGCGAAATTTGTGGAGAACAAAAAAATGCCGAGCAGCAGAAATCGCAGATGAGTTCTGACCGAAAACTGCAGCGGCCTCTTCGTGACCATCACCAGTGCCATCATGACGACGGACGCAATCAGAAAACGCCAAGTCAGCGAAACGTGGGGCGCAACGACACCAACCTGCATCTTGAGCGGAAACCAGCTTGTGCCCCACAAAAAAACGATACTGGCGTAAAGGCCCAAATTCTGAAATCCGAAGCCCTGCTCGGACGAGATCGGGTGTGATTTTTGTGCAATGCTCAAACCAGTAATCCTGACAGTGAAGGCCGGATCATGCGCCCGCGTCTGCGCCTGGTCCAGTCAGGATTATTGACCGATACATCAATCCCATAAATGAAGAAATGACCGGTTTCAGCCATTCTTATCCAGTCCAGATATTTCACAGCTTCGGCGCTACGCATCTCGGCAGTTTCGCCAATACAGAATGGGAAACCTGACCGGTCACCGGCATCGGCAAATGGCTCCCAGACGGCTTCGCATTGTCCGGTCAATAAGCGTCTTTTACGCCATAACGCGCCAGGCGTTGTTTGAGTGTTCCTGTATGCAGTTCCAGCAGATGATTGTCATCATCGTAAAAATAGATGGATCGTCCTTCACCCTCTACCCGCGGACGTGGAGGCCGTATCTCCAGGCCAAGCGCGTTGATTTCGGCCAGACGGTCATCAAAGTCGGCATCTTCAATTTTAAATGCAATGTGATTGTAGCTTCGGTCAGACAATGCCTCGCCCTTCATCACACCAATCCACACATCATCGACCAGAAAAAAACGTTCCTCTGACAAGGAAAATGTATTCTGACCGCTGGCATAGATGCATTTTGCCTTCAAAACCTTTTCCAGAATAGTCTGCATGCGATCCAGGTTTTGGACGATGAAGGTGATGTGGCTAAGTGCTGACATAAGACCTCAATAGGCGAAATCATCGAATACCCGGTCGATGTTTCCGGCCCATTCTCCGTGGTATTTCCCGAGCATGATTTCAGCCGGTGTTTTTCCCGAAGCGACTGTTTCATCAATCGGTGTGAGATACTGGCCTTCATCAAACCCGGCACCATTCAACTGGCTGCGGCGTCTCAGACCCTGATGCGACAGCGTGACGACACGCTTGGCAACATCTAGCACTGTGCCACGCCGGAACGGTGTGTTCAGAGCCGTTTTTGGAACGGTGTCACGCATGGTCTGACGTTCTTCATCTGTCCAGTCGGCCAGATAATCTTCTGTCTCGGCCAGCGTGTCTTCATCATAGAGCAGGCCAACCCAAAACGCTGGCAATGCGCAAATGCGCCGCCATGGGTTGCCATCAGCGCCGCGCATTTCCAGAAAGCTCTTGAGCCGCACGTCAGGAAAGACTGTCGAGAGATGGTTTTTCCAGTCACCCTGCGTGACGGTTTCCTTTTCGGCACCAGCCGGACGCTTGCCGTTCATATATTCGCGGAAGGTGATGCTGGTCGCATCGATGTAATTCACGCCGCGTTTGATGAAATACATTGGTATATCAAGAGCGTAATCGACATACTGTTCAAAGCCGAACCCCTGATCGAATGCAAATGGCATAAGGCCAGACCGGTTATTATCCACATCACGCCAGATTTCGCCGCGATAGGACAGAAAACCGTTTGGCTTTCTATCCAGAAATGGCGAATTGGCAAACAAGGCTGTCGCAACGGCTTGCAAAGACAATCCAACCCGAATTTTGCGAACCATGTCGGCTTCGCTTTCAAAGTCCAGATTGACCTGAATGGTGCATGTGCGATGCATCATATCAAGACCATGCGTTCCCACCTTGGGCATGTAATTGCGCATGATGTTGTAGCGCGATTTCGGCATTTGCGGCGTGTCTTCCAAACTCCATTTCGGACTGGCACCCAGGCCCAAAAACCCGATTCCCAATGCATCAGAGATTTCCCGCACATGGGCCAGATGCCCATGAACTTCGCGGCAGGTTTGATGCAGAGTTTCCAGCGGAGCGCCGGAAAGCTCAAACTGCCCACCTGGCTCCAGCGAAATGGCACCGCCGCCGACAGGGTCGATCAGACCAATAATATGCTCATGGTCATAAATACCTTCCCAGTCCAGATTGGCTTTCATGCCATCCAACAGGGCTTTCACACCGCGCTCACCCTCATAGGGTACGGGCGAATAATCCTCAGTATAGAAGCCGAATTTCTCGTGCTCGGTGCCAATGCGCCAGGCCTCTTTCGGCTTGCAGCCTTCGCTCAGCGCTTCTATGAGCGCAGCACGGCCCTCAAGAGGTGTATCGTCAGCTGTATCCCGGGCCATATGCCGAATTCCTTATTGCCAAAGCGGCGCGACCTTACTGCGCGATTGCAGAGAATGGCAACCCTTTATCGGTAATCACCGATAAAAGCCTGAACGACTGCCATTGCGGCCACCGCGGCGGTATCTGCCCGCAAAATTCTGGGACCAAGTGAAAGCGCGTGAACAAAGGGTCTGCCAACAAGTAGCTGGCGTTCTTCTTCGGTAAATCCACCCTCCGGCCCAATCAGGATCGCCAGCGGTCGCCCGTCAAGAGATTGCAATGCCTTCAGGCCATCTGAACCTTCAACCAATTCATCGCAAAAGATAAGCGCGCGATCAGCTTGTTCTGAAGCCCAATTATCCAGCATTGTCTCCAGGGTAACCAGTTCATTGAGCGCTGGAACAGATAAAATACCGCACTGCTCTGCGGCTTCCACAAGATTGGCTGCCATCCGGTCACTGTTGAGTTTCTGCACTTGAGTGTAGCGGGTGATAACAGGTTGCAGTTGACCTGCACCCATTTCAACTGCTTTTTGTGCCATGTAATCCAGCCTGGCCTGCTTCAGGGGCGCAAAGCACAGCATCAGGTCATATGGCTCGGGCTGAGCTCGAAGCAGCTCTCTGGGAACCAGCAGGCAGGCCTTACGCCCGGTTGGCTGAATATCGGCCCGCCATTCACCGTCTTTGCCATTGAATAGCAGAACCGGGTCTCCAGCTTTCAGCCGTAAAACATTCAGCAGATAATTCGACTTGCCACGATCAGCCTCAATGGCCACATCGGCAACAAGGTCCTCATCCATATGCAGCCGTTTGGTCCGAAAATCGTAGCGTTCGCCCATGGGTCTCTTTCTTGACGCGGTGGTAAATTGGGTGACACACACAGACAGGTCAGGTCAACTTTTTCGAATCGCGGTGTCAGATACGGATGCAGACACATATGCAGGGTAATCCATGAGCAAGACAGATAGTTTGCCCGGATCGGGTTCGCAGGACAGCAATGTGGCGGAGTTTTCTGTCACAGAAATCTCTGCAGCTTTGAAACGCACAGTCGAAGACACTTATGGCTATGTGCGCGTGCGCGGCGAGATTTCCGGCTATCGTGGGCCGCATTCCTCAGGACACGCCTATTTCTCCATGAAAGATGACCGGGCGCGTCTGGAAGCTGTGATCTGGCGTGGCGTGTTCTCAAAACTGAAAATCCGTCCCGAAGAGGGCATGGAGGTCATTGCCACCGGCAAACTGACCACCTATCCCGGCTCGTCCAAATATCAGATTGTCATCGAACGAATTGAACCGGCAGGCGTTGGCGCGCTGATGGCGCTTCTGGAAG
>CAZOCA010000380.1:0-4323 GCA_964578105.1 uncultured Pararhizobium sp. | reverse complement strand
GCGGTTTACGATGTAACTTTTGCGTTTGCATTTCTGGCCTTTCATCCCGAAGCAGAAATAATTCAGGAATAAGACACTCAAGACCAAGATCAATCTTGAAATTTGAGTGCCATCGCGGCACGGTGCGGTCATGATTTCAGACTCAAATCGCATCCGTGCCGTTTTTTTTGCTGGCTTGTGCCTGCTGCCATTGTTGCTGGGATCAGCACATGCGCAGTCTGCACCATCTGGCGATGGTCTTCCGCCTTACGAGAATGAGCTTCTTCGCCTCGTCAGCATCATGGGGGCTCTGGAGTTCCTGCATCCTCTGTGCGAACGCCACCCACGCGGTGTGTGGCGGGATCAAATGGCTAATCTGTTGGAAGCCGAAGAGCCGACACCAGCCAGACGCGCCCGTATCATGGCTACTTACAATAAAGCCTTCGCTATTCTGGAACAGGTCCACAATACCTGCACGCCAGCTGCGCAAACGATTTTGCGCCGTTATGAAACCGAGGCCGTAGAGTTGACGCGGGTCATGGCCACCAACTACCGCCCCGTTCAACCTGTCCCTGCAGAGACCGATGCAGAAAACGATAGCGACGACGCTTCAGCCGGGGCTGCTGACACCACTGACCCCCAGTAAATTCAGTGGGAAATTCAGGGGAAAATTCAGCTGGAAATTCCATGTTTAGACTTTGTTGACCCTAAAATCAGGTACTGCGCCAACTCGTTCAGCTTTGTGATAAATTAGCGACAATATTGCACAAAACGGGGTTGAACATGCAGGATCTGTGGCAGGAAGAAGAAGACTTTGACGAGGACTTTGGACTGGCAGACCGCCAGCAAACAGCCCTTTGCACGCTTCAAGCCGCATGGGAAGAAGCCCTGGAACAAGGCGTTGAGCCAGATATTCTGATCGAGACTTCCATATTTGCCGCGCTCTCACGGATTGTCACCGAAAATGGTGAAGACGTTGCGGCAGACTATTGCGCCAAGCTGCCAGAACGCATCCAGACGGGCGAATTCACCATGTTCAGGGTGCTGAATTAGCACACCTTTATCTGGTAGCTGACATCCAAAGCATATTCATTTGACAGATCGGGGCTTGTAGCCCTTATCTGTTTTATGATTGCAAATACCTCACTTAAACGCTTCGCTCAGAGCCTGCTGATTTTTGCTTTAGGCGCATTTTTCTTTGCCTGCGTCGACATTGCACATGCGGCCAGAACGGTTGAGACAGAATCCTTTTCCGTAAAGCCCGAATCCGTGCCCCCGTCAGGTGCAGAAGGTACCATACCTGGCAATGCCAATGACGCTGAAGCGCCACCGCGCATTTCCTACGACATGACCTTGCTTCCGCAAGCGGTACAACAAACTCATGCCGCGCTTCGATCAGCGGCACGCAACGGAAATCTCGCCGCACTGACCGCCATTATTGCGGCCAATGGTAAGGTTCCGGTTGTGGCGTTTGACGAAGTGGATGACCCGGTTTCATATCTGCGTGATTTGTCTGGAGATGATGAGGGGCAGGAAATTCTGGCCATTTTGCTGGAAGTTCTGGAAGCCGGATACGCCCAGATTGATGTCGGCACTGACGCAGAGATTTACGTCTGGCCCTATTTTGCAAATATTCGCCTTGATACGCTGACACCACAGCAACGTGTTGAGCTTTTCACTCTGGTGACGGCAGGCGACTATGAGGATATGAAGGCCTTTGGCGCCTATAATTTTTTCCGCCTCGGCATCTCTCCTGATGGTGTGTGGCAGTTCTTTCTGGCTGGCGACTAGAGCGCTTCTTGTTTATACGGAAACGCTCTAATTCTTGATTTCATCATCTTTGGTACGTTGAAAGGTCAGAATATCTGCCGGCTGGCATTCAAGATAATCACAGATTTTAGCCAGCGTTTCAAAGCGCACGCCTTTTACCTTACCTTGCTTGAGCAAAGAGAGATTTGCTTCTGTGATGCCAATATGGACCGCCAAATCCTTTGACCGGATTTTGCGTTTCGCCAGCATCACATCAAGTGTCACCAAAATCTGCATCAAACGATCTGAGCGTGGTCTTCGGCAATGGCAGTGGCATTGGCCGTGACGGCTGCCATAGTCCAGAGTGTTCCGCCAAATAGCAGACTCAACAGGGGTGTGCTGCCCAGAGTAACAATCAATGCCCTCTCTCCTTCACCCGCGTTTGCAGTCAGCAACAAGCCAATAATGGTTGGCAACAGCAGCCCGGCCAGCCCTGACAGGGCGACAAATTTTCCAAAACCATTCAAGGCGATCACATTTGCTCGGCTCAGGTAAACGCCTCTTCTTAGCAACAGAAAATACCGCCTTGCCGACCAAAGCGCCCATGTCAGACACAGCACCGGCACAACCGACACCAATCCGGCAACTATGAACAGCCGCTGATCGGGCGCCAATTCTGGCGACAAGCCGGCTTGACTGGCCAAGACCGATATATCCGTTGTGAACCACCCTACCAGGACAGCGATTGGCAGCAAAACAGCAAGTGCAGTGCTGACAACAGCCAACCAGATACTGATCTTACGCAGATTATGGTCACGATGTTCCATTTTCAACTCGCTTATTGAGATTCATCATTTTCAATATAATTTCTGTAAAACAATAATTTTATGTTGTCCAATAATAATTTTTCTGCTTCGTTGGGTCCAACGTCGCTTGTCAGCCGATGACGCGAGTCATGCATGGCAGATAGCCTGGAGACATATATTTTGGCATCTCGTAATCAGTTCCAACAGGTCATGCTCATTGCTCTCTGTCTGTCCCTATCTGCATGCATGCTGCCGGGAACAGCATCGCTTTTGCAAAAAACCGACAGCAGACATTGCCAGATAGCTGTTGCCTATGAAGGACGAGCACTTCACCGCCCGCCCCAACTGAGTTGGCCCGCAGAAGACAGCCTCGGAGACGACAAGCCCGTAAATAGAGTTCTCCGTTCCCGTCTCAATGCTGCGTTTGCTCATGCAAAAGCGAACACGGAAGCGAACGCCATGACAGGCTCCATCTCCGGGCCGCAGGGGCGCTGGTCCCAAACAACAGGCAATGCTGATAAGGCAGCGCCTTTCTATTGGGCCAGTGTTGGTAAAACTCTGACTGCAATTGCCATTTTGCAGATGATTGAGGAAGGCAAGCTGACGCTTGAAACACCTGTCAACCGGTTCATTGATGATCTGCCAAACGGCAACATCATTACAATCGGGCACTTGATGACCCATACCAGCGGCTTGTCCAGCACAAGTGAAAGTTCTGAGTTCAAAGCACAGGGCGGAAAGCTGGAACTAGCGGAGGAATTATCACTGCTGCGCAAGCGCGGCGCGCTGTTCTGCCCCGGACAATTCTGGCGCTACTCCAACAGTGGCTACGCGCTGCTGGGTGCGGTCATCGAAACAATCGATGGCGTGTCCTATGCGCAAGCTGTGACGAGCAGGCTTATCGCTCCGTTGGGAAAAACCCAAATGCGCATTGTCACCAAAAGCAGTGACAATGATTTCGTCAGCCTGCCGACCAGATTTGATACGCAAGAATTCCATCCAAGTCAGGCGGGCGCAGCGGGAAACCTGGTTGCATCGGCCGACGATATGATCCGGCTTTGGAAGGCTCTTTTGTCCGGCAAGTACCTAACAATGCAGAAGACCCGTGGCATGTTTTCCAAGCTCTATCCAATGTTTGATCAGGGCACTTACTATGGGCAGGGCGTGATGCTTTACGATTTTGAGCAAAAGGATGGGTCACGAGAAATCTGGCTGGGCCATAGTGGCGGTGTTCCCGGAGCCAAAGCTGCGGTGGTTTACAGCCCTGCACACAGGGCGTTTGTGGCAATCGCACTCACTGGTGAGGGATCTGCCGAAGCTACGATAAATACTTTGCTGAAAGCGCTTTAGCGCCCGAATTGGGCACCAAACAGAGAAATATTCAGGCGCGAACGCACGCCAAATGCCAGATAGATGACCCGGAAGCCAATTGATATAGAGGTGGCAATCGCTGCCCCAATAAGACCGAAATAGGGAATGAGCGCCAGATTGAGAACCAGGTTGACCACCAGCGCGCCAAAATAGGAAGACGCGGTCATGCCCTGATGGCCGGTCATGTTAAGCAGATCTTCCGCTGAGGAAAACGCAGCCAGCAGCAGCAAGCCAGCCATCAGAACAAGCAAGACGGGGTAACCCACGATAAAGCCTGCTCCGAACAGTTTCAGCAACAGCGGACCTGCAATAGCAATACACGCGCAGGCAATGATCGATAACCAGAATGAGATACGGATTGTGGCGCGAGAGAGGGATTTCAATTCATCTGTCTTGCCCTGAGCGCTCAGTTTGGAAA
>CAZOCA010000379.1:0-4329 GCA_964578105.1 uncultured Pararhizobium sp. | reverse complement strand
AGGCCATGATGTAAGCGTCGGTCTGCATTATGTTTGGTATGCGCCAGCAGAAACACCGGATGACAGGGTAGCCAAACTCGCCTCTGTTCTCACAGAGGTTATCAGCGATGAGGCCTTCAGAAACACCCTTGTTGAACGATCTATCACGCCTGAATTGATCATTGGGTCCGATCTTACGGCGGCCCTGGATGCTCGATTTACAGAAACCAAAGCTCTGGCAGAGAAATATGTAGTCGGGAACTGATTGCATAGCTGATTTGGAGGGCGGGCTGATGAACAACCGGACAAAAGAGCTAATGCTCGTCGTTGCGTGTTTAGCTATTGCAACGTTAGTTTATTGGTCTGCCAACCAAATCCCATCTTCACTTCTGGCCAAGATTAACGCCGGTCTTGTGCCCAAGATCGTTGCTGTCTCTCTCATATTATTGGCGGTCTTACATCTGATCTTTGTGTTTTCTGCAAATCGGACATCCAACTCTCAGACGTCCAACTCTCAGACTTCCACAGGCGCCATCGATGATCGGACTGAACGTAACGACGGACGCACTAGAATTGCACTGCTGGTGTCATTCATGATCGTTTTCATCCTCTGCCTGGAATTCAGATTGACCGAATTCTGGTTGTTGGCCTTGGGTTTTGTCTTTCTATCTGTACTCGCTATGTCGGGAGTTTCCAGCAGATCCATTTTGATCGCGGCATCGATTGCGGCAGTCAGTGTCGGTGCAACCATCGTATTCTTCACTAAGATTTTCACAGTGATACTGCCATGATCTATGATCTGCTGTCCTCCTTTGGCCACATGCTGTCCCCCACTCCGTTCCTCTTCATACTGCTCGGCACGCTCTCTGGAATAGTGATCGGAGCTATCCCTGGCCTTAACGGCGCCATGCTTGTTACCCTCTCGCTTCCGCTGACTTATGGCTGGGATCCATTGAATGCCATCGGCCTGCTTGTAGGCCAATATGTGGGGTCGATATCCGGGGGCCTGGTTTCCGCTACTTTGCTAAACATACCGGGTAGCCCGTCAAGTATGATGACAACGCTCGATGCCGCTCCAATGGCCAGAAAAGGCAATCCCGAGCGTGCTTTGCAATTGGGAATCATCGCATCATTCGTCGGCGGCACTGTTTCCTGGCTTGCATTGGTGTTCCTATCGCCTCCATTGGCTAAAATTGCACTCAGTTTTGGTCCACATGAATATTTTGCGCTGGTCTTGGTCGCGCTGATGTTAATTTCGTCATTGAGCGAAGGATCAATGGCTAAAGCGCTCATGTCTGCTTGTCTTGGAATGCTGGTCGCATTTCCAGGCCTGGATACGATCACGGCCCAACCCCGTCTTACATTCGGCTTCCCTCAAATGCTTGCAGGATTTGACCTGCTTGCTGTTTTGCTTGGCATTTTTGCGGTCACACAACTTTTAACAGATGCTGGAAACAGCATGGCTTCAGCCGAAAGAATACGACTTTCGGGAAAAATGTATTTTGTGGCGCTGTCCGATCTGTCGAAACAGGCATTTAACATGCTGCGATCGTCACTGATCGGCACATGGATCGGCATCCTGCCAGGCATCGGCGGCTCTGTGGGTTCAATCGTTTCCTATGTGACCGCCAAGAACATGTCCAAGACACCCGAAAAATTTGGAACCGGGTGCGATGAGGGTGTTGTGGCGTCAGAGGCTGCCAACAATGCCACAGTCGGTGGAGCATTGATCCCCATGATCACGATGGGCATACCAGGATCAATCATTGATGTAATTTTGATCGCTGCATTGACGCTACATAATATTCGGCCCGGTCCACTGCTTTTTCAAAATGAACCGCATATCGTCTACGGCTTTATGAGCACAATGATGATCGCCAACATATTGATGCTGTTCATTATGATTTTTGGCATCCGATTATTGGCCAAATTAATTGACGTACCCACCAAGTTTCTTGTGCCAATTCTGTTGCTGCTTTGTGTCGTGGGCGCCTTTGCCGTGAACAATCGCGTTTTCGATATTTGGGTCATGTTAGGCTTTGGACTGGTTGGATTGCTGTTTCGGTCATGGAGCATTCCCGTTGCTCCCTTCGTGATCGGTTTTATCTTGACCCCAATTGCAGAAACGAACTTTCGCACCGCCCTTATTTTGAGTGACAATAATTTGTGGGACTTTATTGCAAGGCCTATTACGGCAACGTTTCTGTTTTTATCCGCGGTAATGCTCTTGATACCGCTGTTCAAACGACGCCGACCAGCCATTGCAACGGGAAATGAGCATTAGTCCGTTTCTCATTTGACGTCGGTTGTCATCCAACTAACCGACCTGGCTGCCCTGAGCGTCTTCGTGACCACCTGTGAAAACAGGAAAGGGTTTTGTTGAGACTTGCCACACAGTAATCATTGCGTTTGAAACATAATCGACAGATCAGCTGGCGTGCGCATATCCGGCGTCAGGATTTGAATGTTACTCCGACTGGTTTTGTGTTCGGATCGGACTACATAAATAAATCCTACGAGAGTTGTTATTGGCCAGGCAAGCTTCTAATCTAGGACAGGATCTCGACTAAAAAATCCGGCACATCACACCGGGCAATCAGAAAGCAGTATTATGGGCATTGTGGTTCCCCTCAATCCAGACAAAGAGCAGAAGCCAAGCGTAGAAGCACTGATCCGCTTGACCAAACCAGGCATGGGTCAGGTCAATGATCTGATTCTGAAAATGGCTGGCGCCAATGTGGATATGATCCCGGAGATTGCAGACTACCTGATTTCCTCTGGCGGCAAACGGCTGCGGCCCATGCTCACTTTGGCTGCAGCGGATATGTGCGGCTATGAAGGCGATGGCCATGTGAAGCTGGCTGCCTGCGTTGAATTCATGCACACTGCTACCCTGCTGCACGACGATGTGGTGGATGAAAGCGATATGCGGCGCGGCAAGAAATCAGCCCGCATGGTATGGGGCAATCAGGCCAGCGTGCTTGTTGGTGACTATCTGCTGGGTCAATCGTTTCGCATGATGGTGGAAGTTGGTTCTCTGGAAGCTCTTGATATTCTTTCCACAGCGTCCTCTGTAATTGCAGAAGGCGAAGTGATGCAGCTCGTGGCGGCCAAAAACACGGCCACGACGGAAGATGAATACCTGGAAGTCATCCGGGCCAAAACAGCGGCTCTGTTTTCAGCGGCAGCAGAAGTGGGGCCGGTGCTGGCCAATGCACCCAAAGCAGCCAAATCCGCTTTCCGCTCCTACGGGACCAATCTGGGCCTTGCCTTTCAGCTCATTGATGATGCTCTGGACTACGGTGGCTCTGCGGCGGATCTTGGCAAGGATATTGGCGACGATCTGCGCGAGGGGAAAATCACCCTGCCCGTGGTCCTCTCCTACCGCCGTGGCAGCGATGCTGATCGAGCCTTCTTTGACCGCGTGCTGATGGAAGGAGATGTGCAGGATGGCGACCTTGAAACCGCCATTGCCACAATGAAGCAATTGGATGCACTCAAGGACACCGTCGAGCGCGCCAGCCATTATGGTGCAGTGGCAAAAGATGCGTTGGCCGCGTTCCCGGACAGCAACATGAAGAAAAGTTTATTGGAGACTGTCGACTTCTGCATCTATCGTGGACATTGAAGCCCGGATTGGGATTCGCCGCGAAATTGTCGGAATTAAACGTCATCAGACAGACTACAAACCGACCAACCGCGAGATGCAACGATCTGATGGTTGGGGTAAGATATGCAACAGCACGTCTATAAACCGTGGCTCAGGTTGAAACAAAGATGGACCAAATGGCGAAGCAAACCACACCCGTAAAATTCTCAAAGTCCAGGCATGCCTTGTCTGAGCGCACTCTAAAGCACATCAAAATTCTGGCCGCTGCCTTACTGGTCGGTGGTTTCAGTGCCGCTTTTCAAGCGCCGTCTTTTGCAGATGAAGAAACTGAACCATTGCGCTTTGCCCGCGGATTTTCCGGTAATTTTCTGGCAGCTCAAATTGCTGGCGGTGACAATGACACGCTTTCCGCAGTTCAATTCTTTGAACGGGCGCTTAGTCGGGATCCGGGCAACCCTGTCCTCATTCAGCAGGCATTTTTCCTGCATCTCATAAATGGGTCCATCGAAGAAGCCCAGCCTTTTGCCAGGGATATTCTGCAATTTGACGCCTCCAATGATCTGGCACGGACAGTTCTTGGCGTGACAGCGCTTAAAAACGGCAATTTTGGGCAGGCTGCCGCACAATTTGACAAGGCTTCTGGACAAGGCCCCCTGGAACTGTTGTCCAATCAATTGCTGGCCGCATTGTCTGAAGCGGGGAAGGAAGACCTTGGCGCGAGTATTGCACGCATTGATAAG
>CAZOCA010000378.1:0-4337 GCA_964578105.1 uncultured Pararhizobium sp. | reverse complement strand
GTATAGACATATTTGTGGACGAGCTTCACCATCTCTTCGGCGGCTTCATCGCCTGCCGTTTTATCAACCAGTGCAGCGTTGAAATCATCTGCGCCTTTGGAAAAGGCACGCAAAAAGGCCATGCTGGTGTCACGGTCATTGGCGGCCTTGTCAGCCGAGGTGAAGACGACTGTGACCTGATAGTCTGGAATATAATCCGCGACATTGCCGATAATATGCACGGCTCCCGAACCATCCAACGGTTTTGCTATGTGGGGCACAATCGACCAGGCATCCACCTGACCGGACTTCAGAGCGCCGATGATCGCGCCGACTTTCTGCAATGGTTTGAAGGAGACTTTAATGCCTTCTTTGGCCGCAATTTTTGCGCCCATATAGTGAAATGAAGAGCCCGACTGGGTCATGGCAAAGCTTCGGCCATCCAGCTTGGACGGCTCGGTCATGCCGTCTTTGAAGGCTGCGTCGGACACCAGGATTTTCTGACCATCAATGGCTGGATCTTCCATCAATGCGCCGCCAATCACTTTGGCTGCACCTTTCTCGGCAAGGGAAATCAGGCCACCTGAAATTGCGGTCACGGCATAATCAACATCTTTGGAAGCGACTGCGACTGCCATGGGTTGAGCCGCCTGGAAGAATTTGAACTCAACGTCCAACCCTTCATCCTTGAAGTAACCCCGTTCGAAGGCAACAAAGCTTGCCGCATGACTGGTGAACCGCAGCGCACCAACATTGATTTTCGTGTCGGCTGCATAGCTCGTAAAAGCGGTGGGCATGGACACAATCGCTGCGCCCAACAGGCTGATCAGCCCCAGTGTTGATCTTCTGGATATGAGGTTTTTCATTGTTTTCTCCGAATTATAATTGGATTTTAGCCCACATCTCAAATTCCTCCGTGGTCGCCAAAACCTTGCTGGATTTTAAGAACCGTCCCACCCGATGAGTCAATCAATGTTTTTGGCGTCATGTTTTTAGCTGCTAAGAGTGATTTGCCGGAAAACTCGTTTGTTGTTCAGCTTGCTGTCAGGTTGGTGGTGTCTTTAGGGGCAGACTTGGTAGACCCTGCAACCTAGGCAATGAGCCGGGAGCAATGAGAGTGAAGACGCGGTGAGAATATTATTCGTTGAAGATGACAGAGTGCTTGGCCAGGCTGTGCGTGATCACATTCTGGCAGAAGGCCACAGTGTCGACTGGATCAAGCGCATCGACGAGGCGCGGCTTGCGCTGGACACGGTTGCTTATGAGCTGATCCTGCTGGATCTTGGCCTGCCCGACGGGCGCGGACTGGATTTGCTGAGCGAATTGAGAAAAGCCGGGAATTCCGTACCTGTTATCATCGCCACTGCGCAGGACCAGATTGAAATGCGTATTGAAGGCCTCAACTCCGGCGCTGATGACTATCTGGTCAAGCCATTCGATCTGTTTGAATTGTCCGCACGGTTGTCAGCCGTCGCCCGCCGGTCTGCTGCCATCCCGTTGCCGACCATTCAAATTGGTGCAATTGCAATTGATCTTGGCCGCAAGACAGTTCTGCGCAGTGACAAGGCGTTACAGCTAACTGCTCGGGAATGGGCTGTGCTTGAAAAACTTGTGCGTCATCAGGGTGCCATCGTCGCGAAAAGCGATATTGAGGATTCCCTTTATGAGTTCGGGGCTGAAATTGAGAGCAACGCTGTGGAAGTTTATGTGAGCCGTTTGCGCAAGAAGCTTGGTGCCGAGTTTGTGCACACTGTTCGTGGCATCGGCTATCAAATTGGTGCGCCAGCATGAGAGAACGCTCCACCAAACGGCCCTCTATTGCCCGCAATCTGGCCTTTGGTCTGACAGCTGGGTTGGTTCTTTTCTGGGTTCTGGCTGTCGCCATTGGCGGCTATCAGCTTCGTCACGAGTTGGATGAGGGGTTCGATGAGGCATTGCGGCAGGCTGCCATCAGACTGCTGCCACTTGCCGTTCATGATCTGACAGAAGATGACGAAGAGATTGAAGAATACTCCATCGACGATGATGATGATCTGGATGCGGCATTCACCTACGTCATTCTGAATTCTGCAGGCATTCCTGTCATTCGATCGGGCGAAACAGCGCAGGGTGTCAGTTTTGATGATGTGGAGTCCGGCTTTACGACGGTTGATGACAGACGACTTTTCTCCGCAGCAGACGCTGAAACCGGCTTTCGAATTGTGGTGATTGAGAGCACGGGCCACCGTGAGGAAGCTCTGTTGGAAAGTGTGTTCAGTCTTCTGTTGCCGCTGGGGGCTCTGGTTCCTCTTGCCGCCATTGGCATCTGGATTGCCATTCGCCATTCGCTCAAACCGCTTGATCATTTGCGGGGCGAAATTGAACAGCGCGACAGCCGTGATCTGTCGCCCCTGAGTGCCAGCGAATACCCGGAAGAGCTTTCAGCAATCAAGGACGCTATTGCCGCGTTGATGGAACGTCTGCGTCTGGCATTGGAAGCGGAACGGACCTTTGCTGCCAATAGTGCCCACGAATTGCGGACACCGCTGGCTGGCGCGTTGGCTCAGGTCCAACGGCTCTCCATTGAACTGCAGGGTGAAAAAGGCAGTGAACGCTTGCAGGAGATCGATTTCTCCCTGCGGCATCTGTCCAATTTGTCTGAACAATTGCTGCAGCTCTCCCGTCTGGACGCTGGCTTTGCCCGCTCTGGTGAGATGACAGATTTGTCGGAAACGCTTGCGATCATAGTGCAGGATTTTCAGGCTGATACAGCCATTCAGGATCGCCTCGTTGTGACAAACACTGATGACCAGAAACTGATGGGGAACATTACGAAAGATGCTTTCGCGATTGTGCTGCGCAATCTCATACAAAACGCCTTCAAACATGGCGTTGCCGACGGGACAGTTACAATTGATGTGACATCGCCACTCAGCCTGGCTGTCATGAATGAAGCCAACCCTATTTCGGAGGAGAGGCTGGAACAACTTGGTGAACCGTTTCAGCGCGGTACGACGACTGCCGAAGGGACGGGTCTGGGCCTGTCCATTGTGAGCTCGGTTATGAAGCAGTGTGACGGCTCGCTTAGGCTACGCACGACAATGGTTGGCGCGCGGACGACTTTCGAAGCCACAATCCGTTTTGAAGATTTATCTTAAATACAAAAATTGAACTGGACCCGTTATGAGAATATTCGGCCTGGCCTTGACCGCTGCTGCGCTTTTTTTGCCGCTTATCTGGATTATTCCAATGGCAGCAGAGCGCGATGCATCGGCTGTCTTCAGCCAATACATTGGAAGTTTTGCACTTATCGCCATGGGCATCACCCAATTGTTCGCCACCCGATTTGGTTGGTTGGAACTGGTGTTTGGCGGGTTGGATCGTATTTATGTTCAGCACAAATGGCTTGGCATCAGTGCTCTGGTGGCGGTGTTTCTCCACGATACGATTGATCCGGAAATGCGTGGTCTTGGCCGAGAAACCGCATTGGCGGACCTTGCAGAATCGCTGGGTGAATTCAGTTATTATGGATTGCTGATCCTCGTTGCGATCACCTTGATTACTTTTATCCCATACCATCTGTGGCGCTGGACTCATAAGCTGATGGGCGGGTTTTTCGCTCTGTCGGCATTCCACTATTTCTTTATCATGAAGCCATTTGCCAATACTGATCCAGTTGGTCTTTATGTCCTTGGCTTCTGTGTGCTTGGTATCGCAGCCTATATCTATACGCTGCTGCCAGAACGCTTTCAGCGCAGCAAAAGGCCCTATACAATCAGTCAGATAGAAAGAACAGGCGATGCGATTGCCGTCATGATGACGCCTGACAAGCGAGCTGTATCTTATCGTCCCGGTCAGTTTGCATTCGTCAGTTTTGACACGCCGGGGCTTCAAGAATCTCATCCCTACACCATCAGCAAAGCGCCCGATGAAACTGGCAGTTTGCGGTTTACAATCAAACCTATGGGCGACCATACGAGCCGCCTTGCCCGCCAATTGAAAGCCGGTGCGGGCGCAAGGGTGCAAGGGGCATATGGCCATTTTGGCAATGCGGGACGCAGGGGCATGCGCATCTGGATTGCCGGCGGGATCGGGATTACCCCATTTGTGGCACTCAGTCAGGAACTGGCCAACAAACCGGAGAACCTTGAGGCACCCGTGCACCTTTTCTATTGCGTCAAAAACCGCTCCACAGCGGCTCATCTGGATGCGTTGGACGCGCTTTGCAAAGCACGTGGTGACCTTACCCTACACCTAGTCGAAAGTGGGTTCGGCTCTCGGTTGAATGCCGAAGACATCAAGAGTGCAGTTGGGGTCAATTTCAACAAAGCAAGAGTTTCATTTTGCGGGCCGGCATCGATGCGTGACAGCCTTAAACG
>CAZOCA010000377.1:3169-4343 GCA_964578105.1 uncultured Pararhizobium sp. | reverse complement strand
TGCAAAAAGCTGAGTCGTATCGTGTAAAAATGTGTCCGTGAGCGATGTCGCCTGCGGTGTAGATCCATCTGCGATAAGATCAACATAAAGCTGCAGCGCATCGACCATGCCAGCATCATTCAGCGTCACCTTGCCTGATTCTTCATCAAACACGCGGCCACCATTGGCATAGGCAATGCCCTGGAAAATATTGATGTCGACCGGCGCTGTTGTCGCTGGAAAGGCGATACCAGGACGGTCAGGCTTGGTCATGGCTTTGGCGTATTCGCGCACTTCCGACCATGTCCGTGGCGGACGGTCAAACCCGGCCTCTTCCATCATATCAACGTTGATGGCCAGGAAGCTGGCCATGTCGACATAGGTTGGAAGACCGTACAATTTGCCTTCATGCATGCCTGAAGCAAGAACCTCCGGAACGATACGGTCTTTCCATCCGGCCACACGGTCGCCGGCAATGTCGTCAAGCGGCTGGATCATACCAAAACCGGCGAATTCGGGAATATCCTGCCCGAAAGCGATAACCACATCGGCCATTCGGTTTGTCTGGAACCCGGCCAACAGTTTTTGTCGCCGTATTTGACCATTGAAATAGGAATAGTTCAGATTGACCCCAGGCTGCTCACCACTGAATGTGTCATTGCGCTTGGCCCACTCCTCGACCTCGGCGGTGGTTCCTCCAAACTTCCACACCGACAGGTCTCCCGATGCAGCCTGTGCGGATGTCATAGGCAGCAGAGCCGCAGCCCCCACGGCCGCCGATGTGCTGGCCAGAAATTTCCGTCTGCTAAGCTTATAAGTCATTTTCACTCCTCCAATGGCACTTTCCAAAAATCGCGCCCGATTGCTCGATCGCAATATGACATTCGTATATCATTCCCTATTGCGCGACGTTACGATCAATGATACTCGTATGTCAATGAAAAACACTTACCCCTCCCGCCATCATTGTGCCAAACCCCTGCCAGGTCATTTCAACTCCTCGAAAGGGTACATGTCATGAGAACTGGCAAGTCCAAGGTCACTCTGAAAGACGTTTCCAAAGCTGCCGGGCTGTCACTCATCACAGTGTCACGGGCGCTGCGTCAACCGGACACCGTCCATCCTGACACCCGAGAAAAAATCCAAAAGACCATCGAAGACAACGTGCTTAAAGGCAAAATCGATTTTGATGAGA
>CAZOCA010000377.1:604-3159 GCA_964578105.1 uncultured Pararhizobium sp. | reverse complement strand
CGCACTGGTGTCGCAAAAGTCCGACATGGTCGGTGTGGTTGTACCGGTCCTCTACAGTTCCCTTTTTGCCGATTTTACGCAGGGCGCTGCGGGCGTGATGCGGGCAAACGGGCTTCAGATGCTTCTGGGCGTCTCCGACCGCGCCACCAGCAATGAAGAAGAAGCCGTTCGGACTTTCATTGCGCGCCAGGCTGACGCCATCATCGTAACCGGGTTCACCCACACCGACGCGTGCCGCAAAATGCTGACCAATTTTAACGGCCCCGTTGTCGAAACCTGGAACCTGCGTGACGAGGCCATCGACATTGTCGTGGGATATGACAATTTCCGCGCTGCGGCTGAAATGACCCGCTATCTGATCGGCAAAGGCTATCGTGAGATTGTCATGGTCGGCGGCGCATTTGAAAACAACGATCAGGCAACCGACCGCCATGCCGGTTTCGTGGCCGCCATGCGCGAAGCCGGGCGTGAAGTTAGGCCCGACAGCATCGTTGCAGTTCCCAACCCCACCACCATCGAAAGCGGAGCGGAATTAATCATGTCGCTGCTGGATCGTCCGGTGAAACCTGACGCGGTTTTCATTCAGGCGGAACTGCCTGCGCAGGGCGCTATGCTGGCTTGCCTGTCCCATGGCATCCGCATCCCGGAAGATGTCGCGATAGCAAGTTTTGGAGACCTTATCCTGTCCGCTTTGCTTCCGGTGCCACTCACCACAATAAAGGTACGCTCTTCCGAGATCGGCAAGCGCACAGCAGAAATGGTTCTCAAACGCCTCAAGGGCGAACACATCGAAGAAACCGTCCAGGATGTCGGATACGATCTCGTAATCAGGAAAAGTGCATGACTTTGAAAGCTGCTGTCATCGGTGCCGGTCATTTTGCCTATCGCATGCATATTCCCGTGCTTGCTGCGCGAGATGAAGTCACACTCGACAGTGTCTGCCGGCTTGGACCAGAGGAGCTTACCCTCATACGCGATGAGTTCGGCTTCGCCTTTGCCACCGAAAATTGGCGGGACATTCTGTCTCGTGACATCGATATTGCGATCATTTCATCGCCCCACCATTTGCACTATGAGCAGGCCAAAGCCTTTCTGGAAAAGGGCTGTCACGTACTGGTTGAAAAACCGATGACGCTGGATCCCGCGCACGCCTGGGATCTTGTCGCCACAGCCGAACGCGCCGGGTGTCAGTTGCTGGTTGCCTATGGCTGGAACTACAAGCCGGGACTTGAAAAGATGCGCGACATGGTATCCCGGATCGGGAACATTGAGCATGTGGTCTGTCACATGGCATCCTTCACCCGCGCAATATTTACCGGCGGCGCGCTTGGGCAATGGTCGCATGTAGCGATCCAGCCCGAGCGGTCCACATGGGAAGCCCCCGATAGTGGCGGCGGATTTGCCCACGGCCAATTAAGCCATGCCCTTGGCCTGCTGTACTGGCTGACGGACCTGCGCGCAGCTTCGGTGCGTTCGATCCTTGGAAACGCGCCTTCGGGAATAGACTTGCATGATGCAGCCACCGTGAGGTTCGACGGCGGCGCAACCGGTGTTCTGTCAGGCAGTTGCGGCATACCGACCGGACACGGCTTCGAGGTTGATATCAGGATTTTCGGGTCGGAAGGCTCGGTCCTGCTGGATATCGAAACGCAGCGACTGGTGCTCAAATTGCCTGATGGCCAAACTGAAACTGCGGAGCCAGCGCCCGGCGCCTGGAAATATAGCTGCGAAGGGCCTGCAAGCATGCTTGTCGACATCGCACTTGGCCGCGGCATAAATCAAAGCCCCGGCCATGTGGGCGCGCGCGCGGTGGAAACGCTCCATGCACTTGTTGCTTCAGGGCGCGAAAACGGCACGGAATACCAAATTACAAGCACCAATCAAAACGCAGAAATCGCATGACAGCTTTTTCCGTTCAGGTCGCAATCGTGACAGGCAGCGCCCAAGGTATCGGAAAGCAGGGTAACGGAAGGGCGACCTGTTGACACCCCTGCCCCCCGAGCAACCCGAACAGCCCGACATCATCCTGGTGATGTCGGATGAGCATTCCCCGCGCTTTTCGTCCGTTTACGGCCACCCGATCGTGCGCACGCCAAATATGGAACGGCTTGCTGGAGACGGCATGACCTTCGACGCTGCTTATTGCGCATCGCCGATCTGCGTTCCCTCCCGCATGGCATTCATGACAGGGCGCTATCCGACCCGCACAGAGACATGGGATAACGGCACCCCCCTTCGCAGCGATATTCCAACCTTTGCACATGTGATGCAGCTGGCAGGATATGAAACAGTTCTGATCGGCAAGATGCACTTCATTGGCCCCGACCAGTTGCATGGGTTTTCCAAGCGGCTGGTCGATGACAGCAAGGTCTGCGGAACATGGATCGAAACAAACGACTGGAACGAACCCGATTTGCCCCGCCCCAAAGCGCGGCAAAGGCTCCTGAACGCTGGCGAGGGCCGCACTGCGCATATTGAACAGGACGAGGAGGTATTGGCTGCCGCTCTGACTTACCTCAACACACTGCCGCCCCGCTCACAGCGGAGCCCCATTT
>CAZOCA010000377.1:0-594 GCA_964578105.1 uncultured Pararhizobium sp. | reverse complement strand
CATTTTGACAGCTACTGGCCAGATAATGTGGATCTTCCGGATATCACCCAGGCCGAACTCGATAACCAGCACCCGTTTCACAAACGCCTTCGCGGATATTTCGACCTGAACAATGTTGATGCTGACAGCACAGCTCGGGGCCGCGCTTCGTTTTATGCACTCGTGACATGGTTCGACGAGTTGCTTGGCCAGTTAATCGACACCGTCGACGCGGCACCAGGACTGTCCCAATCTCCGCCCCTTCTGGCCTACGTATCAGACCATGGAGACATGGCCGGGGAGCATGGCCTCTGGTGGAAATGCAATTTCTTCGAAGACTCGGTTCGTGTGCCCATGATCGTGCGATGGCCCGGACAAATCGAACCGGGACGACGCGCGGCAACACCGGTTTCACTGATGGATTTGAGTGTAACATTCGCCCACCTCGCTGACCCATCAAAGGAGGCGGATATCTTCTTTACCGAGGCCGATGGCTGCGACATGCGCCCATGGTTTGGTGGCGGGCAAAACCCGGATAGAGCCGTCATATCAGAGTATTGCGTCCATGCAGCCGCCCGGCCAATCCGTATGATCCGGCAGGCTCCTTGGAAATAC
>CAZOCA010000376.1:0-4353 GCA_964578105.1 uncultured Pararhizobium sp. | reverse complement strand
GCCGTTGAAGGCGTCGACGGTCCCAAGCTGGTCGCATTCCTGAAAGGCATGGAATTCACGACCCTGACGAAGCGGGTGGCCGAGGCCACTGAAACCGTCGCCGAAGCAATCGATGCCACCAAGGTCTCGGTCGATCATTGGGAAGGGAATGCGGCGCTTGATGCAGCCTCAGCCAAGAGCAATGCAGAGAATTCTCCAACGGCGATGACCGAAGCCCTGAAGGCTGCAGCTTTCGGTCAGAAGATTGACCATGATCTGTATGAACGCATCACGGATCTGGACACATTGTCCGCGTGGTGTGATGCAGCGCGAGATCAGGGCTTTGTCAGTTTCGACACGGAAGCAACATCTCTGGATGCGATGCAGGCCGATCTGGTTGGCGTCTCCCTGGCGCTGGCACCCGGCAAGGCTGCCTATATACCGCTTCAACACAAAAGCGGTGTGGATGATCTGTTGGGCGGCGGCATGGTTGAGGGGCAAATTCCCCTGCGCGACGCAGTGTCAGTTCTGAAGCCGCTGCTGGAAGATTCCGCAGTGCTGAAAATTGCTCAAAATCTGAAATATGACGCTCTTCTGCTGTCACGCTACGATGTTAATGTGGTGAGTTTCGACGATACGATGCTGCTGTCCTATGCCCTTGATACCGGGCGCGGTGGACATGGAATGGATGAACTGTCGCAACGCTGGCTGGATCACACACCCATTCCGTTCAAGGCGGTTGCGGGCTCAGGCAAGAACATGATCACCTTTGATCAGGTGCCACTGGAAGCCGCCACCTCCTATGCCGCTGAGGACGCCGATGTAACATTGCGCCTCTGGCAGGTTTTGAAGCCGCGCCTTGCCGCCGATGGCATGACCCGCGTCTATGAAAGTCTGGAACGCCCCATGGTTCCAATGCTGATGCGCATGGAGAAGCGCGGCATATCGGTGGACCGGCAAATGCTGTCGCGCCTTTCCGGCGAATTTGCGCAAGGGATGGCGGGCCTTGAGGCTGAGATTACAGAGCTTGCCGGAGAGCGGTTCAATATCGGCTCCCCCAAACAATTGGGCGATATTCTGTTTGGCAAAATGAGCCTGCCCGGCGGCAAGAAAACCAAAACCGGAGCGTGGTCCACATCGGCTTCAGTGTTGGAAGAATTGGCTGCAGAAGGCCATGAATTGCCGCGCAAGATTGTTGATTGGCGTCAGCTATCGAAACTGAAATCCACCTATTCGGATGCCCTGCCCGGCTTCATTAATCCAGATACGAAGCGTGTTCACACATCCTACTCGCTGGCATCGACCACCACCGGGCGGCTATCATCTTCTGATCCCAATTTGCAAAACATTCCGGTCCGCACTGAATCCGGGCGTAAAATTCGGCAAGCTTTTATAGCTGAACCCGGTAACAAACTGATTTCCGCGGATTACAGCCAGATCGAATTGCGGGTATTGGCCCATATCGCTGACATTCCGCAGTTGAAGCAGGCGTTTGCAGATGGTCTGGACATTCATGCCATGACCGCCAGTGAAATGTTCGGCGTGCCGATCGAGGGTATGGACCCGATGGTGCGCCGTCAGGCAAAAGCAATCAATTTCGGCATCATCTATGGCATTTCGGCTTTTGGCCTGGCCAATCAGTTGAGCATCTCCCGGTCAGATGCCAAGAGCTATATCGACACTTATTTTGAGCGTTTTCCAGGCATTCGCACTTATATGGAAGACACCAAGGCCTTTGCCCGTACGCATGGCTATGTGGAAACCATTTTCGGGCGACGGGCGCATTATCCAGAGATCAACTCCAAGAACCCGAATATGCGCGCTTTTAATGAACGCGCCGCCATCAACGCACCCATACAGGGATCGGCAGCCGATATCATCCGCCGTGCCATGGTGCGCATGGAAGAAGCGCTGACGAAGACAACCTTATCAGCACAGATGCTGCTGCAAGTGCATGATGAGTTGATATTTGAGGTTCCCGAAGAAGAAGTGGACGCAACCATTCCAGTGGTCAGGGATATCATGGAACAGGCCTGCCTGCCTCTGATTGATCTTTCAGTGCCACTGCAGGTGGACGCACGTGCAGCCGATAATTGGGATGAAGCCCATTAACCCGGTTTTGTTTGAGGTCTTGGCGGGTTGTGCCGAAACAGGTTACAAATGCCTGAATTTCGAAAACAGCCAGAAACCGGCCATGGAATTGTCCCATTTGCGCCGCAATGGCGAGTATTGAAACAACGCGCCCGCATCATCGAGTTATTGACTATGACACCATCACGTATCATCGCATTTGTGTTTTCTGGCCTGTTTGTGCTGGTCCTGTCTGTCAGCGCCTGGGCAGTCACGGCTGTTCCAGCCGGCAACCGCAACGCAACTCAGCCCGAAATTCCCCGTGATGCGGTGATCCGGACGCAGCAGACGAGTGATACGTTTGAAGGTAAGTTTCAAAAGGTGCTGCGCCTGTTCGAAAATGACAAGAAGCTGATTTCCAAAATTCAGAAAACCGCAAAACGCTATGATATCGATCCGGTTCATATGATCGGTGCCATTGTTGGCGAGCATACCTACAATGTTGATGCTGTGGATCAATTGCAGGCCTATTATGTGAAGGCACTGGCCTATGCAGAAACCCGCATCCGGTTTGAGCATAATGGTGAAAGCGTCACCGATTTCGTCCGCAGGCCCGAATTCGCTTCATGTGAGGGGCAGCGCGATTCCTACACATTGTGGACCTGCCGGGAAGAGGTGTACAACTCCGTGTTTCGTGGCCAGTCCCATCCGGATCAATCATTTGGCAAGACCTTCTTCCAACCACTGTTTGCAGGACAAACTTTTGGTCTGGGACAACTCAACCCTCTGACTGCCTTGATGATGAGTGACATGGCAAAAAAGCAGGGCCGTCAGCGCAAGCTGGATGTGCGCAAACCGAGTGTCATTTATCAAACCATCATGGACCCTGATAAGTCTCTGCACTACATGGCTGCCGTACTGCGGACCGCGATGGATGATTACCAGAACATCGCTGGTTTCGATATTTCCAACAATCCGGGCATTACGGCGACGCTTTATAATCTGGGCGGCACGAAAGCACGTGCAACCGCACTGGCGCAGGAAAACCAGAAACGCAGCGCTTCTGGAAAAAGCCTCAAGCTGCCGGAAGAAAACTACTATGGCTGGTTGGTCAATGATCGCATCAACACGCTGCGTGGCTTGCTGAACTAAAGCCTTGATGCCTACTCGGAAACAATAGTCCCGGGATCAAAGGGGAGATCAGCAAGCTCACGCTCCGACATGGCTTGCAGATCCGGGTGAGACAAAGGGTCTCTCAACCAACCAACTTTTGAAAAATCTTTATTTATCAAAGCCTTACCTGGCATCATCCGGGTCATCAACGTGTTGAATCTTGTAAAAAAGGTCATGCGCAAGAGATAGTGATTTGTGAGGAATTGGGTATTGAAACTTCAAGCTTCTGGATTTAGATTTTCTAAATGCGAGATTTGAACAAAGTTCCCCTGACTGGTCTGCGCGCGGTGGAAGCTGCGGGGCGTCTTGGTACTGTTGTCAAGGCGGCAGAAGAATTGGGCGTGACATCGGGCGCGGTCAGCCAACGCATTCAGAAGGCGGAAGAGGCGTTGGGCCAACTCCTCTTCAAACGCACATCCAAAGGCTTGCTGCTTACGCCATCTGGCTCGGACATCATGCCATTGCTGACACGCGGCATGTCTGACCTTGCATCCGCTGTATCGCTGTTAGACCCGTCGCGGGATGATTGCCTGACCATCTCGGTTGCGCCCATCTTTGCCAGCAGATGGCTGGTCTGGCGGTTGCGTAAATTCAATGATCTTTATCCGCATATTCGCATCCGAATTGATCCAAACGTAAAACTGCTGAACCCGGATCATGATGATGTGGATGCCTGTGTGCGTGTGGGCTGCGGCGGATGGTCGAATGTCACAAGTGAATTGTTGCTGGAGCAGCGGGTCTTTCCTGTCTGCACAAGCGAGATGGCGGCTCGGCTCTCAAGCCCAAGTGACCTGGCCAACGTGCCAATCATACGTGAAAATGAATCCCTGCATGGCTGGTCTGAATGGTTGGCGGCATTTGGTCTGACGCCGGACCTGCTGAATGATGGTCCAACCTATGCGGATGGGTCGCTGTGCCTTGATGCAGCAATGACCGGGCAAGGTGTGTTCATGGCCTGGGAGACGCTTGCCTGCGACGCCGTTCATGCAGAGCGCATCGCAGCCCCGTTTCCTCAGCGCATGGCAACGGGTGCCAGATACTGGTTTGTAACAGGCAGAGAACCATCCCGGAAAAAGGTCGTCAGTCTGTTTCGGTCCTGGCTGAAGAGTGAGCTGTCTGACTCAATCCGTG
>CAZOCA010000375.1:881-4356 GCA_964578105.1 uncultured Pararhizobium sp. | reverse complement strand
AGCCGATAGCGGATTTCGCGCGGTTCTGAATCGACGTTCTCAAACAAGGTTGGGGAGATGCGGGCAATATTTCCGGCAAACACATTGCCGCTGTCATTGACCAGAAGATAAAGGTTGGCACCAGGTTGCCGGGACCGACGTTCTACCAAAGCAACGAGGCCAGAAAGGCCGCGCTGGCCATATTGCTCGGCCAGACCCTTTATCTCAGCGTTGACCGTCTCATTCAACTGGCGGGTCAAAAGAGCAGTGGTGGTGCTATTCAAATACAGCACAAGAAACACCGCAAACCCGGCGAAAACCGCAAGGTAAATCAGCGATAGTTTGATCGCTGTCGTGCGAAAGAATTTACCTATCGTCGTCACGGATCACATACCCCGCGCCGCGCACTGTGTGCAGCAATGGCTTGTCGAATTCCTTATCGACCTTTCCACGCAACCGCGACATGTGAACATCAATGACATTGGTCTGCGGGTCAAAATGGTAATCCCAGACATTTTCCAGAAGCATTGTTCGGGTAACAACATGACCTGCATGACGCATCAGATATTCCAGGAGCCTGAATTCACGTGGTTGCAGGATTATGTTCTGATCGGCGCGGGTTACTGTATGGGACAAGCGGTCCAGTTCTAGATCGCCAACGGTGTAAATGGTCTCTACATCTTCCGGCTTGCGGCGTCTGGCAAGAACTTCGATCCGCGCCAGAAGCTCTGAAAACGCGTAGGGTTTTGGCAGGTAATCATCACCACCGGCCCTCAGACCCTTCACCCGATCATCAACCTGACCAAGTGCAGATAGAATCATCACGGGTGTCTGTTTGTCGCGCTCGCGAAGGTCCTCAATAATCGAAAGCCCATCACGCTTTGGCAACATACGGTCTACGATCAGGACGTCATAATCATACACAAGAGCCTTATGCGCCCCGGTGTCGCCATCTGCAGCGTGATCTGCAACATGGCCAGCTTCCGTCAGCGCTTTTACCAAATAGCGGGCGGCTTCCTGATCGTCTTCGATAATTAGAATTTTCATAAGTGCTTTGCGCTTGTCTCGATATTTCGGGAGTTGAAGCGCATCCTATTTTGCTTCCTGGCGGCTGCAAAGATATTTCTCGCAAATAACAGTATTGAAGTAACTTGGGAAAGGCTTGGTGACGGGGCATTTACGCACCCCGTCACCAATAGGCGAAAGACAATCGGGGCGACACGATTTTTGTCCTTCGCCGTCAAATAGGGTGGCAGAGGGGTTCGCCACCCTATGTTCGCGACAAGATCAGACCTTTGCGAAAGGCACCGCGACGAAGCGGATGCCCCGTTCATTCTGTACCTGCATCAGCACTGCCTTGCGGCCATCCTGTTTGACCTGCTCAACACCGTTTGTGACATCTTCTATGGTTGCCACTGGTGTGCCATTGACGTTCAGAATCACATCCCCGCGGACGAGGCCCTTTTCCGCGGCAAGGCTTTCAGCTTCTACGCCGGAAATTAGAACGCCGTTTTCTGCCTTTTCCAGCGTCAGACCGAGGGTCTCGACAGACGCGGGCTTGACCATACTGTCTGCACCGGCATCAGCATCGGCGCGGCGATCCAGATCATTCAAGCTGCCCAGCGTTACGGTAATGTCCTGTTCCTCGCCGTTTCGCCAAATGGTGAGCTTCGCCTTTGCATCAGGTGCATAGGATGCAATCAGTTTTGCCAGATCTTTCGGGCTTTCCACGATTGTATCGTCGACGGCCAGAATGGTGTCGCCAGCACGAATACCTGCCTCACCGGCCGGACTATCGTCCTGCGGCCGGGTGACAAGTGCACCACTGGCCATGTCCAGACCCAGACTGTCCGCAATCTCTTCGGTTACCGGCTGAATTTGAACACCCAACCAGCCACGCTCGACCATGCCGTCATCCTGCAAGTCGGCAATCACAACAGTGGCGGTTGACGCAGGAATGGCAAAGGCAATGCCCACATTACCGCCTGATGGAGAGAAGATAGCCGCATTCACGCCGATGACTTCACCGCGCATGTTGAAAGCTGGCCCACCTGAATTACCGCGATTCACCGGTGCATCAATCTGGATGAAATCATCATAGGGGCCTGATCCAATGTCTCTGCCATTCGCCGAAACGATGCCAGCTGTTACAGTGCCACCAAGGCCAAAGGGATTACCAACTGCAACAACCCACTCGCCGACCCGGGATGGCTGATCGGCAAAGGTCACGTAAGTGAAGTCACGATCGGCATTGACTTTAAGCAAGGCCAGATCAGTCCGGCTGTCTGCGCCAACCAGTTCAGCTTCATATTCTGTGCCATCATCCATAACGATGGTGAATTCTTCCCCGCCGTTGATGACATGTTCGTTTGTGACCAAAAGGCCGTCTTCGGCTATAAAGAATCCCGAGCCTTGCCCCTGGCTGCGGCGGGGAGCTGCGCGATCATTACCCTCATCACCAAACCGGCGCTCAAAGAAACGGCGCATGGGGTGGTCTTCCGGCAGATCCCTGAACTCACGTGGCATCTCACTGCCCCTGCCCCGCGTGCTGGCAGCAGGTTGCAGTTTGCCGCGCACTTTCACACTGACAACAGCAGGCTGTACCTGCTCGACCACATCGGCAAAGTTGAGAGGCGAGGAGGATTCAACGCGAACCGGATCAGCCAGGACAGGAGATATGGTGTTGAACACGGCACCCGCAGCCAGAACACCAGAGACACCTAAAGCTGCCACACCAGCACTCAGAATGTGTTTGCGCGCCCAACCTTTGGTCTTTGTTCCAGTTGTTTTATTTTGAGTCATGTTTTGATTCTCTCCTCATCAGTAGAGTCATTGGCGTTACTCGCCGTTGAGAAAAGAAATAGAGGTTGTCACCTTACCGCGCTCTTTCAGGCGGCTTAAACTTTTGTAATTTTGACACACTTGAAAATGATGGAGTGTCGCGGCTGCCCGGTAAATTCTTTATTCACTGGGCAGCCGTTCAGACTGCATCTTCAGGCAGGGTTTTCAGGCGGGGCCAGACACGATCCGCGTCACCACAGTGGCCTTGCCTTCCAGCGTCTTGTGCACGGGGCACTTGTCAGCGATTTCAAGCAATTTGCCGTGAAGCGCAGGATCGACCCCGCCCTCTATGGAGATGCGCCGCTCAAACTGATCGATCTTGCCGCTTGGGGTCATCATGTCCTCTGCGCATGCTTCGCAGTCCGTGGCGTGGATTTTTTCATGCAGCACGGTGACAGATACGGCCCCGATATCCAGCTTCTTGAACGTGGCATACATGCGCAACGTCATGGATGTGCAGGCGCCCAAAGCGACGGCCAGAAAATCATAGGGCGAAGGCCCGCTATCCAGACCGCCAACTGATGTCGGTTCATCGGCCAACAGGCGGTGGCTTCCGCTGCGCACATAATTCTGAAACTTGCCTTCCCCGGTTTCCGCCACCAGCACACCTTCGCGGTCACCTGAGTCCACTGCGGGTCTGTCTGCACTGATATAT
>CAZOCA010000375.1:0-871 GCA_964578105.1 uncultured Pararhizobium sp. | reverse complement strand
TATATCGACCTGCCCAGGCTGAAATCACCGATGCGGCATAGGCGGCGTCATCTGGATTAGACAAGAGGTGATCTGCTGAATCCAATGACACAAAGCTTTTGGGGTGTTTTGCAGCTGTAAATATGGCGGCCGCATTTTCAATGCCCACAGTCTGATCGATCGGGGAATGCAGCACCATCAATGCGCTTTTCAGTTTTCCTGTATGTTGCTCAACTGATTGGGTGCGCACGTCGTCCAGGAATTGTTTTTGTATCTTGAAAGGGCGACCTGCCAGAGAAACCGTTGCCTCTCCATCACGCTCGATCTCTTCCAGACTGGCACCGAAATTATGCACCACATGTTCTGCGTCGGCCGGTGCGCCAATGGTTGCCACGGCTTTCACTTCGGGGATTTTCAGCGCAGCACACAAGACAGCCGCTCCGCCGAGTGAATGACCAACCAGAACGCTGGGTGCCTCATAATTCTGACGCAGAAAATCTGCTGCACGCACCAAATCGCCGACATTTGAAGAAAAATTGGTATTGGCAAAATCGCCATCCGAAGCGCCAAGCCCGGTGAAATCAAACCGCAATACCGCAATTCCTTTTGCAGACAATTCCCCGGCAATGCGTTTGGTAGCCAGAATGTCTTTTGAGCAGGTGAAGCAATGGGCGAAAATAGCGGTTGCCCGGATGAAGCCCGCGGGCATGTCCATGCGTGCAGCCAGAGATTCTCCCTTGCTGCCAGTGAATGTTACTTTTTGAATGCCGGCCATTGGGCGCGCTCTCCTGCCTGAAAAAACGGCAGAGTGCGCCCGGATCGATCACGCATCAACTGTCAGGAGATAAAATCTTCTTGAGAGCTTCGTGTTCAGCCTCGGTAAGGGGCTTTT
>CAZOCA010000374.1:0-4374 GCA_964578105.1 uncultured Pararhizobium sp. | reverse complement strand
GGCCACATCATTGAAAACGCAGAATCCGGCCCCCTGCTCATAGCGGGCATGGTGGCTACCACCTGCGGTGTTGCAGGCAATGCCATGTTCAAGCGCAAGCGTTGCGGTGAGCACCGTCCCTGCCGTGGCGCAGCGGCCACGAAACGCGACCGCCCGCCCGGCAGCGGCGTTGTCCAAGGGAAAGCCAATTTCCTTTGCAACAGAAGCAGGCAAGGTACCATTGAGAACCTGGTCCACATAGATACGGCTATGGGCCAACGCCAGCCAGCTTTCCGGCGCTGGTGCAGGTACGTGAAACCCACCGATGCCATTGACTGCCACAAGACCATCAGCCACCAGCGTTTCGGCCAAAGCCCGAAATTTACGCATTGGGAAACGGTGCTGGTCCGGCAGATCCGCCGCGTCATAGGCTGGATGGTGAATGATGGGGAGTAATTGGGGCTGTCGCATAGCGTAAATTGAAACTTCGAACTTTTTCTGCCTCAACAACAGACATAGAGTGTCTGCGCAAAAGAGAAAGCTCATTCGTGACAGCCGATTCGGAATCAAAACCCCTGACCAGTGAAAAAGCCACCTTCCCCGTTAACAGCCGGGTGGTTGTTGGCTTGGCTTTGCCAATGACACTGGCCTATGTTTCAACGCCGCTGTTGGGCATTGTCGACACAGCAGTGATTGGGCAATTATCCAATGCAGCCCTGATTGGTGGCATCGCCGTCGGCGCCATAATTTTTGACATCATATTTAGTGGTTTCAATTTTCTGCGCCTTGGCACAACCGGAATGACTGCCCAAGCTGTAGGGCGCAATGACAGCAAGGAACAACAGGCGGTTTACTACCGCGCTGTGATGCTCGCTGGCCTGTTGGGCTTGCTTACGATTGCACTTAGCAAACCGTTTCTGGAGCTCGGACTTACCTTCATGAAACCCAGCGCGGAGGTGACTGAGGCGGTTCGGACCTATTATACCATTCGCGTGCTTGCAACGCCCTTTTCGCTGATCAATTACGCGGTCCTGGGTTGGTTTCTAGGCCTTGGGAAATCCGGCACTGGATTGCTGATCCAAACAGTTCTGAACGGCCTGAACATGATCTTCAACGTGACGCTCGTGCTATATTACGATTTTGGTGTGGCGGGCATTGCCTGGGGGACCTTCCTGGCAGAGGCGCTGATTGCAGTTGCCGGCTGCCTGATGGTTCAAAGGCAAATCAGCAAACGATTTGAGGCTGAAGAACGCCCAAGTCGAAAACGTGTTTTTGACCGCGCTTCATTGAAAAAAATGTTCTCGCTGAACCGGGACATCATGATCCGGTCTGTGGTGTTGCTGTTCTCATTTGCCTTTTTCACCGCACAAGGTGCGCGACAGGGCGACCTGCTGTTGGCTGCCAATGCCATACTCTTTCATTTCTTCCTGACCGGTGGCTATTTTCTGGATGGTCTGGCCGTTGCGGCGGAACAATTGGGTGGCAGAGCAATGGGCGCGAATTATCGTAAGGGATTTGAACAATCAGTTCGTCTGACCACGCTTTGGGGAATTGTCCTGGCAGCTGGCCTGTCTCTGATTTTTCTCTTCTGGGGTGGCCATCTGATCAATCTCATGACTACCGAACCCACGGTCCGCGAACTGGCTCGCACTTATCTGCCATATGCTGCACTGACACCAATTTTGGGTGTGCTGGCTTTCATCATGGATGGTGTTTTTATTGGGGCATCATGGTCACGCGATGTGCGCAATATGATGTTGCTGTCGCTTGCACTGTTTCTGGCGTCCTGCTGGGTCTTGATGCCACTGTATGGCAATACTGGCCTCTGGATTGCGCTTTGGATCTTCCTGGCAGCGCGTGGGTTTTCGCTCTGGTTCATTTGCAAAAAACGCATCAACGAAAGCTTTGCCTGACGGCGCCAGTGTCAAAGCTCATATGGTTTGGCGGCCCATTCGCGCATGTTGCTGCCCGTCAGAACAGACACACGCGACACATTCTGCTTATCCAGTTCAGCCACCATTTCCGCCTTGATATCCTGTAGCAGCGGCAGGCCGTGATACACCATTCCGGTATATAGCTGAATGAGGTTGGCCCCGGCCTCCAGCTTCTGCAAGCCCTGCTTGCCGGTGGAAATGCCGCCAACACCAATAATGGGTAGCAGCGGCCCGACGCGCTCTCGCGTTTTAGCCAGCAAAATGGTTGTGCGATCAAACAAAGGTGCCCCTGACAAGCCTCCGGCCTGCTTGGCGTGGCGTGCCCCCGCAACCTTGCTGCGGTCCAGCGTTGTGTTGGACACAATCATGCCTTCCAACCGGTGTTTTGCGACAGAATGCACAATGGCGTCCAATTGCTGTTCGCTGACATCCGGCGCAATCTTCAATAATAATGGTTTTGGCAGATTGCCGCGCACGGCATCATCGCGCGCCTCCACCACGCGCGCCAACAGATCATCCAATGCCTCGCCAACCTGCAATGCGCGCAAACCAGGCGTGTTGGGAGATGAAATATTGACCGTGATGTAAGAGGCCAAAGGTGCAAGCTTGCGAATACAGGCTGCATAATCGGCCGCTTTGTCTTTGGTCGATTTGTTGGAACCAACATTAATGCCAACAATACCGGCGGGAGGCGTTTCCCGAAGCCTTTGTTCAAAAACCTCCATGCCATCATTATTGAAGCCATAGCGGTTGATGATGGCTTCATGATTGCGCAATCGAAATGCGCGGGGACGAGCATTACCGGACTGCGCCAACGGCGTTACCGTGCCCGCTTCTGCAAAGCCAAACCCCATTTGCAGCAACGGATTGTACACCAGTGCGTTTTTGTCAAAACCTGCTGCCATGCCAATCGGGTTCGGGAAGCGCTGCCCAAGGACCTGAACGGCAAGCCGCAGATCATCCTGAGCACCGCTTTTGGGAAACAGCCCGGAGCAGAGCGCCTTGGTGGTGATGTCATGGGCAAGTTCCGGGCTCAGCAATTGGAGCGCCCGTTGCGCAATGTTTTGAAGAAAAGCGCTCATGCGGTTGCCTGCGCCCAGAACGGGAACTGAAAGCGACCATCTGCATTGCGGTTCAAAACGGAGTGTCGGCCGACACTTGCCAATGGCAGGTCAGCGTAGAGATGCGGAAAGAGCGCGCCCTTGCGTGCAGGTTCCCATTTCAGCGGCTCTGGCAGAGTGTCAATTGCAATTTCTGCCACAAATACATCCGGCTCATCAGCAAAATATTTTTGTGCCGTCTCCGCCACCTGCTCGCGGGTGGAAAAATGGATATACCCATCTGCACGATCTACCGGCGCGCCTTTGAAGGTTTTTTCCGCCTGAAAGGACTGCCATTGATCCTGCGTCAATAATTTAAAGATAAATCTGTCATTCATGAAAAATGCTTCGCCCGAAATATGGTCCGAATTGACTGGACCCCAACACCCATATTTGTTGAACCAAAATACAACGCTGCCTGTCAATCACGACCTTGCCATCTTCACGGCTGATACTGAGCGGCAAAAAGCCCCTGTCTGAAGGAGACCATCATGAAAAGCTTCATAAAACGGCCAGCTGGCCGGTTAGTGGCAGCCACAATTATTACCATTTCAGCACTCAGCGCGGCTGCCGCGCAGGCGGAACGGTTTCAAATGATCGAGCTGAATGAGGATGGTGGAAAAGCTTATTTGCGCGTAGATCTGGAAAACGGTGCCATTGCACGCTGCGAGCAAGATAACAGCGTATGGCAATGCACAGCCATTGAGGTCCAATCCTCCGGAGCAGATGCATCGCTGGGTGGCCGCATTGCCGATCTGGAAGATCGTGTCGCGCAATTGGAAGCGCAGAAGCTCGACAGGCCGGATTTGACCGAACTTGAAGACGCGCTAGATATCAGTGAGCAATTTATGCGCCGATTTTTTGGAATGGTGCAGGACATGAAGAAGGACATGGCCCAATAGCGCCATGATGCATGTATGAAAGTTTTGATCGGCGGCCTCGGTCTGCTCCTGACCGGCCTCATTTTCTGGGCCATTGCCGTTGGTGATTTTGGCGCTGCAGGCGACTTTCTTCTTGGCAAGCCATGGGGCATTGTTTCCATGGTGGATTTATATCTGGGTTTTTTGCTGTCGGCAGTGGTGATTTTCTACGCTGAACCCGACAAGAAAGTCGCGCTTATCTGGCTGCTGCCGATCTTCGTTCTTGGAAATGTTGTGACGGCATTGTGGTTTGTTTTGCGCGGCCTGACCCGGCTGCGCACAGCCCTTGCAAACTAGAACCGGTTCGGGCCTAAAATCGGACCTCAGAATGGATCAGGCCTCGGATTGGCCGCTTAGTCTGGCGCTGATAACATCCGGCTTCCTGGACGGTGCCACAACGCAAAGCACAAGACCTGTTACCAGACCGATCATTGCGCCCGG
>CAZOCA010000373.1:0-4381 GCA_964578105.1 uncultured Pararhizobium sp. | reverse complement strand
GACTGACGGGCGGGGCAGTTTATGCGCAGTTGAATAGCAAGCAGGCCCTGTTTGCCGATGTTGTCCGGCATGAACATCCGCTGCTGAGGATGCTTGAGGAAAGAGGCGGAGCCGACGCAAGGACACTCTATTGCGAGATGTGCGCTGTCTTCGAGGGATACCTGGGACCCGACAATCTGGAAGAAGTGTTTTCCGGTTGTTCGTTTGCCGCGCTCATAGGCGATGTTTTGCGGGCCGGTCCCGAGGTGAAGGCAGGCTTTGATCAGGCCATGCAGGACACCTGCGCAGCCATGGCACTTGGCCAAGGCCACCCGGCAAAGCACTATTTGCCCGCCCTTGTGCTTGCAACGGCGGCTGTGAGAAATGCGCAGGCCTCGGCAGACCCGGACTTGCGTTCGGAGATCCTGAACGGTGCCCATTCGGCCTTTCTTGCTCTTTTGCCGAAACCGGCGGAGGCCCCGGCATGAGTGATTTCCCCAGGACAACCTGTCAATTCCTCGCCGATCTGCGCGACAACAACACCCGCACTTGGTTCGACGCCAACCGTGACCGGTACGAGAGGGAATGGTTTGGGCCGGCGCAAAAGTTCGTCGAGGCAATGGCGTCACCGATGTCCGGGCTTTCGCCGCCGCACAAGGCTGTGCCAAAGGTCAACGGATCCATTCGCCGGCTGCACAGGGACATCCGGTTTTCAAAGGACAAGACACCGTTTGATCCCCGCTTGCACATGGTTTTCTGGACTGGCGGCCATCCCAGCCGATCGCCGGCAATCCATATCGTGCTTCACCCAGACCACACCGGCTTTGGCGCGGGCCAGTTCGCCTTTGGAAAGCACGAACTGGAGCGGTATCGGCAATGCGTTTCGCAAAATGCCGGAAAGGCCGACGAGATTCTTTCCATTCTGAACCAGCTTGAAGCCTGTGGATGTGCCTTGACGGATGAAACCCTCAAAAAGGTTCCGCCCGGCACAGACGTCGCGCCACACCAAGAAACACTGCTGAAACGCAAAGGTCTGGTGGCGAAAACGCATGGCTCCCGTCACCCGCCCGATCGCCTTTGTGACCGGTCCTTCATGCAGCAGTTCCTTGAAAGTGCTGCAAGCCTCAACAACTGGCTTTGCGGGGCTGTCGGCGGCGACGAGAGCAAGGGTCGGGGAAACTGACCGGCTCTGTTGCGGAATTGCATTCGCGGCATCTTGTGCACGCGGGCGGAATGGGTGGGAACCGGACCACTGCTGCAAGGTCTGACAAGGGCAGCCAAGCGAACAAGCCTGCCCTTTGCTGATAAAGATCCGATGGCCGCTCTCCCACCATAGGCTCGTATCAAAGCAAGGTTGTTGCGAAACCGGATCTTCTTCCAAAAATGAACCGAGGAGGAACGGTTATGTTGCCAAAGCAGTTCACCGGTGGGTGTGCGTGTGGAGCAATCCGATACAAGTCCGAAGGTGTTGCCCGCTACATGGGCAATTGCCATTGCCGTGATTGTCAGCAGGCGACTGGAAGTGCCTATTTTCCGGCAGTTCTGGTGAAACAGTCGGATTTCAAGCTCGAAAGAGGGGATCCAAAATGGTTCGAGCGCCGGGCAGATCGCGGACATGCAATGCTTCGCGGCTTCTGCTGTGAATGCGGGTCACCGCTGTTTCTGATCAACACGGCAAGTGAGGGAGCAATGATCCTGTTCGCGGGGAGTCTGGATGATCCGAGCTGGTACGCCCCGAGCCGTGACATTTACGTGCAGAGCGCACAGCCTTGGGATCAAATGGACCCCAGTCTCCCAAAATCAGATGGATTGCCTGGTTAATTTTGCCAATGGTGCTGTTTTTTTGGTATCGGTCGCAAGCTGACGTTCAGGCCGAAAGCGCAGCCGGTGATCAGGCAGCTCTGGGTGGGAAGCCGATCAGCTTCGTTGCGGGATTGCATTCGCAGCATCTTGCGCACGCGGGCGATTTCCTTGCCGCCTTCCCGCCTGGCACCCACGCAAACTGGCGGTCAGTTGAGAGGAAAGTCGTATGTTCGGTGTCGTGGCACTTATCACTTTGTTCCTGCCATGGATCCTTGTCCCGGCGATGGCAATCCTGATCTGGCTGTTGCGCCGGCGGCTTTTGCGCGCGTCACTGGCTCTGGCAGCGCTGGTGCTGGTGGCAGTGGCCCACTCGCGCGAGCTTCTCTATGATATCGGTCTGGGACTGCCCCACCCAGACGAAGAATCGGGCGCACTGATCAGTGCCTTTCGTGCGTTGGTATATGCGACCGAATGGTATGCTTGGCAGATCCTGGCCCTTGCAGCCGTGTCGGCGGCCTTGCTGTCCTGGCCCTTGCCAGACGGGCTGGGCAAGCGCGTGCTGGCCGTGATGGTGGTGGTAGGGCTTGGAGTTTCGGCCGCGCTGATCTGGTCGTTCACAGGGATGCGGTTCAACTGATCCGCAGGCTGGGCCCTTCGCTCCGATGTCTCAGAAGGGGTCTGATCCGTCTTTCGCCGCGCTGGGAATGAAAGTCCACTCAGGGCAAAAGCACCAAAACTCGTTGGTCAGTTTGGGAGGGAAGCCGGTCAACTTCGCCGCAGGATTGCATTCGCAGCATCTTGCGCAAACGGCTGGTCATCACGAGGTTTTCGTGCGGTGGAAATGCGCACAAAGCGCTGGACCACCTGAGCCAATCAACGACAGTCCTGCCGCTGGTCAGCTCTCTGGCTTGGCGCGGGCGTTGCGCTGGCGGATGGCGCGGAGTTTGGCCACTCTTTGCAGATCCTCGGCTTCATCGCTCTCGTCAACGATCTCGGTGCCGAGCAGGGTTTCGATGACATCTTCCATGGTCACGAGGCCGGCCGTGCCGCCATATTCATCTTCGATCAGTGCGATATGCGCCTCATTGTCCATCAGCAGATCGAAGAGCTTGTCGAGGTCCGTCTCTTCCGGGATGCGCTGAATGTCGCGGGTAAAATCGGACACGGTCTTGTCATTGCCATCGCGCAAACCGGCGAGAAGAAGATCGCGCGTGAGCACAAAGCCTTTCACGTCATCGATGTTCTCGCCGATGACGATGAAGCGGGAGACCGGAAAGGTGTCCCTGCCACGGACAACGGAACCGACGGTCTCATCCGCTCCGAGATGCTGGATCACCGTGCGCGGCGTCATGATCTCGCTGGCTTCGATCTCGGAGAGGCGGAACAGGTTGGTGACAACGCGGGTCTCGTCTTCCGCGACAACACCGAGACGCTGGCCAGCGGTGGTCAGCGCCGTGATCTCCTGGCGCGAGACTTCGGCGTGGCGGTCACCGCCCGTCAACAGCCGTGTCAGCGCCTGGCTCATCCACACCAGAGGCAGCTGCACGATGATCAGCCAGGGCAAAACCCGGACCGCAAACGGCGCCAGGGCGCGCCAGTAGGTGGCGCCGAGCGTCTTGGGAATGATTTCGGAGAGAATGAGAATACCAAGCGTCAACACGGCGGAAAAGATGCCGACGCCGGTGTCGTCAAACACCAGTGCGGCCTGCGCCCCGGCGCCGGTGGCGCCGACGGTGTGGGCAATGGTGTTGAGCGACAGGATGGCTGCGAGAGGGCGTTCGATATCCGCCCGCAAGGTCCTGAGTTTTTTCGCAAGGCCCGGCTGTTTTTCCTGCGCACCCTCCACAAAGGAGGGCGTGATCGACAGCAGCACCGCTTCGAGGATCGAGCACAGAAACGACACCCCGATGGCAAGCAGCACGAAGATAATCAGCAAAGTCATCGCGGGGTCCCCGGCGTTCTCATTCCGTCGCTGAGGGTGTTATCGCACCTTGCGCGAGATGCCAAGGATTGCAGGGGGCTGCGGGCGTGGGTTGCGCATGGGTTGGCTGGCTGCAAAGGGCGGGGAGCAGTCTTTCGCTGCGGGCTGCGCCAAGGTCCGCTATGCAGGACGATGTAGAGTACACCAAACAAACTGGACCCTCTCAGTCACACATCTGGCCTTCGATAGGCTACTTCAAGATGCTGGAAAATCCATCGGGTCCGGCCAAGAAATCCAGAAAACTTCTCACCTTCGCAGGCAGATAGCTGCGGTCTGCATAGATCGCATGCAATTGCAGTTTTGGCCAATCGACTTTGGGCAGAACGATTTCCAACCGGCCTTCGTTTAGATCATTTTGTGCAGACCAGCTTGGCACCATTGTAAATCCCATACCAGCGATTGCTGCTTGATGAAGAATGCTTTCGTTGTCGCTAACCAACAAGGGTCTGAGTTTTACATCTAACCCATTCGTCCCTCCGAATTTTATTCTACCGTCTCCGGCAACTTGAGAATAAGCAAGCAACGGAGCGTCATTCAGATCGCTAGGCGATTGAGGGCGCCCAAAGCTATCCAAAAAAGCTGGAGCCGCAAACAATTGAAAGGTTACCCCTCCCAATC
>CAZOCA010000372.1:0-4381 GCA_964578105.1 uncultured Pararhizobium sp. | reverse complement strand
CCATGTCATGATCGGAATGACACCATCGCTGAACTCCCGAAACGGTTTGAGCATTAGAACGGGTACCGATACAGAGACCAACCGCGCGAGCAACGACAAGAAAATGGCCATGAAGCCTGCAATCAGCAAATCAGTTTCGAAGGCAACAGCAAAGACTTCAAAGCCAATCATCAAAAACAACACAGCATTCAGGATTTCATCGACCATCTTCCAGAAGGCGTCGACATATTGGCGGGTTTCCTCGGACATGCCATGTTTTGCACCAATGTCACCGATCAAAAGCCCTGCGCAAACCGCCATGATGGGCGCCGAAACATGTAGCCAGACAGCCAACTCATAGCCCCCGAAAGCAAGACCAAGGGTGATCAGAACTTCCAGTGAATAATCGTCGATCAGACGCATCACCCTGAAGGTGAGCCAGCCAAGAACAAGCCCTAAAACCGCCCCACCCAGTGCTTCTTGCACAAACAATTGCGCTGCACCCGCAAGGCCTGAACCATGGCTGTCACCCGTCGGAAAAGCGACTCCGATAAGGACCAGGAAAACAACGTAGCCAACACCGTCATTAAAGAGACTTTCTCCGGCAATTTTGGTTTCCAGCGACTTCGGCAACTCCGCCTCACGCAACACACCCAACACTGCAACCGGGTCGGTGGGCGATATCAACGCGCCAAAGATAAGTGCCACCATCAGTGGCATCCCGGTGAACCAGCTAAATCCGACACCCACGATAACGGTCGAAAGACCGATGCCGACAGTTGCCATCAAAGAAATCACCAGCCAGGACTTACGCAAATCCGAAAGCTTGACATGCAAGGCCCCGGCAAACAGCAACAGACCCAACATTCCTTCCAGCAACGCATCGGAGAAATCCAGATCCAGTACCTGCGCACGAATCTGTTCTTCGACTGTCAAAGCCGGAAACAGCGCATCTGAGGCGATCACTGTGAACGAGGCAAACAGCGCCACCACAAGAATACCAATGGTCGATGGCAGCTTCAGGAACAGGTAGTTTATGGTCCCAAAGGCCCCTGCCAGCACAATCAAAAGCGATGCAATTTGAAGAAGTGACATGTTCGTCCTTTTTGGTCAGCTTAACAGGACAAGTCTATATGCCGAAATGCCCAGCGAAAAGGCACGATCTGCGCCCTGAATCACAGTAGAAGCGAACCGAATCCGCAGTGCGATAAAGGTCTTTGAAGGGCTCACGGCGGCCGAATCCCGCGCCGCAGTATTGGGCCAGATAATCAGAATTGGTTGATCACCTTCGATCCATGGCTTTCAACCTGTCTCGCCTCTCATAAAATCAGTTCATCTTCACAAACAGACATTCGAACGAAATGTTTACCCGGCGGTCCTGAAAGATAGAACTTCGGACTTTTCTAAACTTGGCGATTGAATGAGAGAGGTTCGAAATAGCGATTTCGAACGTTCTATTTCACGTATCTGGGCTTTTTGCACGACACCATTTTCTAGGTTCCGGGCGCTGCCGAAGCATGCAGCCCCAAATCAATTTTGCAAAAAGGAACTTTCCATATGTCTACTCGCCTCAACTTACTCTTTCTTCTGCCCATGCAAGTCTTGTTGTTTTTCAAGCCGCTCGCTGCGTACGCCCAAGATACAGATCGTCCGGTGAACTGGCCGACAACCATTGCGGTCCAGACTGAAGCTGGCCAAATAATACCCGCTGGTGCTTTTGGAATTGTCCAGATTGACACACCACGCGCCGCAACGCTCCTGCACCTGCGAGGCGTTATGGGGCGTGGCACTGCGACCATTAGAAGTGAGGATAACCACGACTGCCTGAGCTTGCCGATCCGGTTTGTCGCGGGGGATTTCGGGGGCAATAGCATCTCGGCCCATACGAGAAAACCAATTCGTCTGATCCTCCAAACCGCGGCGGTCGTCAAAGCGCTGGCGCGCGGCGAAGACGTCGTAAGCGACATGTATCGCACCAGCAGCCAAATAACTGATTCCAATGCAGATATCGTCATTGAAATGGGTTTGAGTGATGGCTACGGCTTTGTCCTCAATCCGGGAGCGTCCGTTATTGCCGATGTATTTGGTGCAAAGGTAAGCCGCACTGCCTGCTCGAAACTGTAAGGCCAAACAGACAAGGCAGATACCGTCAGATATCTGCCTTGTCTGAACGAAACTGCGATGGAGTCTGCCCGGTGATACGGCGAAATTCGGTGTTGAAATTCGATTTACTGACAAAGCCTGCGTCAAACATCACTTCCGTGATCGGCAATTCGGTTTCGCGCAATGCATTTTGCGCATGGCGAATTCGGAACCCATTGATATATCGAGAGAAATTTTCGCCTGTCATTCGGTTAATGGCCGTTGAGATATCCCGAACAGGCACCGATAAGCGTCGCGCCACCCGCGCCAGCGTCAAATTGCTGTCCGTGTAAATGTGTTTTTCGTTCATCAATGCGTCAATTGCCGCCAGCATCGTGCGGTCACTGTCAGTGGGTTTCTCGGAACCCGCAAGATTGCCTTTTGAAGCCCTCAGCAACATCGGGACACCAGCAAGGGCGACAACAAAGACAAACGCCGTGAACACGCCCGACACACCGGTCAGGAATTTCACGATAAAGGCATCCCCGGCAAACGCGCTGGCAGCGACGATTAAAAGATCAGAAGCCGCAATCATACCAAGCAAGATGATGGTGGCATAAACCGCCGACCGCAGAAGGCGCAATGCGTGCGGCGCGACATGCACGAAGTCATCTGCTTTACAGGGCAAAAGCCGTGCCGTCCGAAACAGGTAGATGCTGGTGAACACAAGGACAAATACATCCGCCGAAACCGGGAGGTTCGCCAATATTGCCAACTGCGCCAAGGCGACCGGCATTCCATGCACAAGCAGCGTTTTTTGCCAATTCGGTTCTGCATCCTTGGTCAACGCATTGAAACCAAGATAGGCCGACGGTGCGACCATCACAGCGACCAACGGCTGAACCCGCGCGGCCCATGGAGCGTCAAAAGAAAGTCGAAACCCCAGTAACAAGCCGATAGTGGCCAAAGTCAGAAGGAAAACGCATAAGAACAATCGAGCAGGAAAAGGCGAACGTATGTCTTGCGCCAATGCAAAAGCAGCGATTGTCGTCAAAACACTGACGAGCCATACAAGGGGTAGCGTGATCATCAGTTTCCCCGATGTTGAAGGGCAGATTCAAGTCGCAACTCTTTTACCATCTGTTTTGATAAACAACATCAGGTCAACCGGAGCTGTCTGTTCATAGCAGAGCACTCCTGCACCGCGGAGCCCTAACAGAAAATCAGAAATGCCCCTTCAAACTCCGGCCAAAAACAGAAATTGGAATGTAGTGTTTCACATCTGGGCAAAAGACGGATCTCTGTCAGCGAGGATACCAATAATTTCAGACTTTGTGTTCGTCCAACCAATTTGAAAGCTGGCTTCCTTACAGACTCTACGTCGGGACCACAATTTAACGTGTTCGAGCGGCCCTTGCGCGGTCAGAAGAAATCGTCTTATCGTAAAATATTACAGCGAGGATTGCGTGAACGAGATCCCTTAAAAGGTTGTCATTGCAGCACATTGTCTAATTGGGGTTTCACCCCAAATACTTGATTTGTGTTTCTGCAATTGGACCTGACAGTCACGCGAGAAGTGCGTCGAATTAAAGACGTGGAAACTAGGTATGGCCGTAATTTCGGGCGCAGCCATTGGCAGCGCAGATTGGGGCGGCGCCGGAATGGGCAACCTAGAATGGGAGTGTGGGAAATGGACAAACAAAACCTCGATTGGATCTCTGTTGGTCATGTTGATGATCTTCCCGAGGGCCGGGTAAAAACAGTCACGGCACGCACCACCTCTATCTGCCTTGTGCATTATGATGGACAGTGGTCTGCGATGAACAATCACTGTCCGCATCAGAAAGGGCCTCTTGGCGAGGGCGCGATCGAAAAGGGCCATGATGACAAGTGTTGGATCAGATGCCCCTGGCACGGTTGGGACTTTGATCCTTTGACCGGCAAGCCACCAGGCGGGCATGAAGACAGTGGCCAGCAACTGTACCCGCTTGATATCCGTGACGGCGAAATTTTTGTCGGGCTTGAGGCCGAACCACCCCATACGCGCACTGTGACGGACGCCATGGTTGAAACCATGACAAATTGGGGCGTGCAATCGGTCTTTGGCATGGTCGGTCATTCCAACCTTGGCCTGGCCGATGCGATCCGGCGATCAGTGGCTGACAAGAAACTCAAATATTACGGCATTCGGCATGAAGGTGCAGCGGCATTCGCGGCCTCGGCCTATGGAAAGTTGACTGGGAAACCCGCCGCTTGTCTTACGATTGCAGGACCTGGTGCGACAAATCTCATGACCGGCCTGTGGGACGCCAAAGTGGAC
>CAZOCA010000371.1:0-4396 GCA_964578105.1 uncultured Pararhizobium sp. | reverse complement strand
TCCTTATAGGGATTCACCCGGCCCCCGGCCTTTATTGTCAGCCGGTCAAGCTTTTCAAGCAGAGCAAGTGTCTTTTCGCCCCGGTTCGGAAAATCCAGTGTCAGCGTATATCCCGGCTGCGGAAAGCTCAGCAGGCCCGGCGATTGAACTGAGCCAAAGCGCTTAAGCACTGTTAAGAATGATGCTTGTCCTGCCGCTTTTGCCGCCTGCAACATCAATCTGATGGTGTCTTTAGCATCCTTAGCAGGAATGGCGCTCTGGTGCTGATACAGACCATTGGGCCCATAAAGACGGTTCCAATTATCAACGGCATCAAGCGGGTAGAAAAAAGACTGATAGCCAGAATTGTGCAGTTTGCCGCTTTTGCGCTTCTTGGCCGCATAAAATGCTGCATTAAATGCCTTTAGGCTCCACTTATTGAGCGCATTAAACGGAAGCTCAAAAGGCACTTGCAGTTTGGCTTCATGTACACCCGTGTCGAAATTGCCGTTTTCTGCATGATTGGCGGTCATCAATACGCCGCGCTCTCCAGAAAGCTGATCAAGCCATGCGACAGCATACTCATTGGCATCATCTGCTTCTTCAGCTTGAGCAAAATACTCATCCAGCGAACTAAATGGCGTGAGGTTCTCAACCACATCAAGCGAACCTACTTTCATCATCCGCAAGGTAATGCGTACAATAATGCCCGTAAGACCCATGCCGCCCACGGTGGCATTGAACAGGCCCGTCGGTTCGTCTGGCGTAAGCCGAAACGTGCCGTCAGAGCGTTGTAGCGTGAGTGCCTCAACATGGCTTCCAAAAGTACCGCGAGCGTGATGGTTCTTGCCATGCACATCATTGGCCACTGCGCCGCCAAGCGTCACATAACGCGTGCCCGGCGTGACCGGCAAAAACCAACCATGCGGTGCACAATGATCAATTATTTCATGCAGCATGACGCCAGGTTCAGCGGTTAGAAAACCAATTTCCGGATCAAAATGGATGATGTTGTTTTGGCTGCGCATATCGGCCAGCACGCCATACTGATGATGGCAGCTATCGCCGTAAGAGCGGCCATTACCGTAAGGAAGCAAGCGCATTTCAGGCGCTTGTTCAATGGCGTTAATCGCAGTCGCACCATTGATATAGCTACGCGACCTGCGGTCTATCTGACCAAAACTGTCATGATTATCAGCCAAGTGCCGACGCCCCATAGGTAAAGAAACCGGCAATTAGCATCATTGCCGCACCACATCCGATCATGATCTGACTCCGCCAATCAGAGATGATGAAAACAACCGGATCATCATAAAACTCTCTGCGATTTGCCAATATCCAAACCCGAATAATGATATAGAGAACGAGCGGACAACGCGGCCATATCAAAAAAGGATGCTGGTAAAGGCTGAAGATTGCGTCAGACTGCAAGTAAAGCGCCAACACCACGACCGACGCAAACCCTGAAGCAACGCCACTTTGCGCAATGATCGATTTGTCTTCTGGCCGGTATCCACGGCCTGACAGGCGTTCTTTTTCATCGATACCCGCTTGGTCTAACTCAACATAACGTTTCACTAGGGCCAGTGAGAGGAAGAAAAACAATGAGAATGCCAATAACCAGAACGAGGGCGGCGTATTAGTAACGGCGGCGCCTGCAATAACGCGCACGGTATAAAGACCGGCCAGCGTTAGCACATCCAACAGCAGCCAACGCTTGATACGAAGCGAATACGCTGTTGTGGCGCAGAAATAGGCGAGCAAAACAATTGCAAATGCGGACGGCAAGACCAGCGTTATAGCAAACGATGCGGCCATCAATCCAAAGGCAAATTTAAGTCCGGTCCCGGCATCAATTTTGCCCGACGCCAAAGGTCGTTTGCACTTTGTGGGATGTGCACGATCCATCGACAAATCAAACAGATCATTAAACACATAAACGGCTGATGCCAAAAACGAGAACGCGAAGAACGCGGCGATCACATATAGAATATTGACCACTTCAAAAAAGTGGTGATCGAGAATTGGTGCCACAGCAATCAGAGTGTTTTTTGCCCATTGGTGGACACGCAGCATCTTCAAATAGTCTTTGAGTTTGGTGGGTCCCTCATCAACAAGCATGGTCGCGTCATTTGTGGTAGCCCAGCTACGCGCAGCGGCATCTGGTGCCACAACAATCGCATGTCGCGCTGCATCGAAAACCTTCAAATCATCACGACTATTACCCATATAGTCAAAGCCGGCATCCCCGTAAGTATCAATCAAATGCCCGGCTTTGGCCGTAGACTTTAAATTGCGTGATGCATCAGACCCAATCACCGTGTCAAACAATCCCAAATGCTTGGCAATGGCCTCAGCTTGTTTTTGTCCGCTGGCCGTGGCCAATATGATTTGGCGGCCGCGCTTTTTCTCTGCCTTGATGTAATCGATGACTTCTTCGCGATAAGGCAACTCAGTGGGATCTATATCAACGCGGGAGAACACTTCATGTTTGAGGCGCTTTTTGCCGCCCAGGACCAGCCAAAGCGGTATCATGAAGGCCATAAACATGTTCTTGCGAATGAGAGAAAAAACGCTTTCCCACAAAAGATCAGAAGCAATCAAAGTACCATCTAGATCAACAGCTAGCGCAACGACTTTTGTGTCTGCTTTGGCATCCATATTTATATCCAGCACCGAAAATGAGTATTAACCCCTCTTACATGCCAGAATTGAAGTAAAAATGGGTAAACCCGGTGCCAAAATGGAACACAAAACAAATAAAACCGGCGATAGTGTTAACCGCCGGTTTCAAAAATGTTTACAAATTTAATAAACTAAACAATTCAGTTAATAATTGCGGCACCGTCAACAATCTGAACTGATTCATTGCCCGATAGCGCTGCGCGATCTCCATTTGGCATGGTGATAAAGCAACCGCTTCCGCAGAAATTAATAATCTCGCCGGATGCAACCGCCAATTCGTTCCGCACGCCTTCTTCTGTGACAGTAACCGTATGCGTGCTGGCATCTTTGTTTTCAAGACTAGCCGCATGAGCAAAACTCATACTTGTTCCCAAAACTAAAGCCATTCCAGCCATTTTTACCAATGTGGACGTCATAATGCGCCTCCTTTCAATCCCAAAAAGAACCGGGATCTGTATTTTTATTACTTTTGGCATACCCAACCTGAACCCTATCTGAACAGGTTATCCACCATCATCATCTTCCAAATTTCGCTTCTTGCTGGTCTTGATAACGCCGAAATCAGTCAAATCTTCGGCATTCAGCGTTTCTTTTACCTGATCGCCAACAACTTTCAGGTTTACATCGCGTTGCGGGAACGGAATTTCAATACCTGCAACCTTGAATCGCTCATAAATCGCAATGCGTAATTCGGTGCGTACCGTCAGACCAAACCCTATATCCGCAAGGAAACCGCGCAATATGAAGTCTAACGAAGAATCTCCGAAATTGGCGAACTCCACAAATGGCTCTGGATTCGACAGAATTCGCGGATGGTCGTTGGCCACTTCCAAAAGCAAATCATGGACCAACTGCGGATCACTGTCATAACTGACACCGATTGGAATTTCCACGCGCCCCAATGTTGTTTTGTGAACCCAGTTTACAACAGGCGAATTAATAAGCTCGGAGTTGGGCAGTACGAGCGTTTTCCGATCAAAGGTCTCAATCTCTGTTGCTCTCACCTTGATATTTACAACAGTACCGGTGTATGCGCCCGCCTCGATAATATCACCGGCTTTGAATGGACGTTCAGCCAACAAAATGAGCCCTGAGACAAAGTTGCTTACAATATTTTGAAGGCCAAAACCAATGCCCAGCGACAATGCACCTGCCACAAGCGCCAGTTGACTAAGCTCTAGACCTGCCGCGGAAACGCCCAGTAGACCTGCAATCGCCACACCAACATATCCAATGGCGGTTTTGATTGAATTGCGCGCGCCGGTTTCAACGCCACTTCGCGCCAACACATTTCCATCAAGCCATTTTTGGAAACGACGCGTGACAATCAAGCCAACAATGAAAAGAACGATACCGGCCAGAATACTTGTTATTGAGAGTGAAATAGAACCGATTTGAATATCGGTGAAAAAGCCAACCACAAAGCTGCTGACATCTGCCCATTGAAAACCCCAAAGCAGCGCCAATACCGGGATGCCAATCACAGCGATAAGCACCATAAGCGCTGTGCCAGCGACCAGGCCAATTTGATCAACTGCTCTTTCCGAGAATTGATGCTCATGTGCCAATCGATTGCCCAACCGCGTGCCCGCTAGTGCTCCCTCTTCCGATATCGTGTGCGCCGTTCGATAACCTAAATACATGGTTGCCAAAGCAGCGCCCGTGACAACCAATTGTTGAGCCATAAAGCGCGCAAAACCAATATAACCTGCCAGCGCAGTCACTATCAGAA
>CAZOCA010000370.1:0-4399 GCA_964578105.1 uncultured Pararhizobium sp. | reverse complement strand
GACCAAAACGGAGATGGCAAGAATAGCTGTCAAAACCAGCAATTCCTGAATCAGTGCGTGTCGCATGTTCTCCCTCCCCAGGGGGCGGATTTTGAAATGACCCGCCATCACTTGATCAAAGGCTCGCATTCAAGGTATATTCCAGTCAAGACTGAATAGGTAGAAATATATATGCCAAAAATGAATACCTTTGTTCCACTCCGTCATGTCGCAATCATGCTGACCATTGAAGAGCACGGCAGCATCAATGCAGCTGCGAGTATTTTGGGGCTGACCCAATCAGCCCTTACAAAAGCATTGAAACGAGCGGAGGACGAAATGGGGGTGCGGTTGTTTGACCGCCATACCAAAGGCGTCACACCGACCCCGTCGGGCAAGCTTGCTTTGGAACACGCGAAAATCATCCGCAGCCAAAGCGATCAGATAATGAATGCGATTGATGGGCTCAGAAATTCACCCGGCCGAGTTCTGGTTGGGGCAGGGGCATCCTTTCTGGACGCGTTATTGCCAAAAGCCATAGCCAACGTGGTTTCGCGCTATCCCACTGCGGAAATCCATCTGAAAATGGACAATGCGGTGGTGCTGTTGAACATGTTGCGGGAAGGTAAGCTGGACCTGTTATTCGGTTCGGAATTCCCGGGCGTTGCTGCGATGGAGGACATTGACTGGCTGCCTTTGATCGCAAATGAGATGGATGTGGTCGCCCGGTCCGGTCACCCATTGTCCGGAAGGCGGAACATAGGTCCGGCAGACTTGAGAGACTATGGATGGGTACTGGGAGGGCAGAATGATCCGCCTTATCTCCATCTGGAAAGCGTCTTTCGAGCGAAGGGCTGGGTCTTCCCCCATGTCGCCGTGCAATCGGTCTCACGAACGGTCGCCATACGCATTGTCCAGCAATCCGATCTTCTGACATTGTTGCCGAATATGCGGACCAACCCGTACCATAGCGATATTGTGCGCATTGACTGCGAAGACCTGACCTGGACCCGCATTGCTGGCATCGCCGTGCGCAAAGGCTACAAGCTTCCGCCCGCCGGTAAGACATTGCTCTCCGAGATTAAAAACGTTTGCGAAACCTATAATTGATCCGGCTTTGGTGAAAATGATTCCTGATAAAACCGCGGGATCAAAATCGTGGTTTTTATGGCATGCTGCGACGAACAGATATGCGCGCAGCTCGAGTCGCAGGCAGGGCTTGAGCAGTGTTAGGCACATTTGCACCTCAATTCATCAAACAGATTAACAACAGGCGCCAAGAGACAATACTGAAAACTCTCCACAAGGGACCGATGATGCTGAATGCAAAGATAATCGAGAATATAATTGATGCTGTGCGCGAGGCCGGCCGGACCGAAATCATGCCGCGTTTCCGCAAACTCGATGCAGCAAGCATCAACTCCAAATCTGCACCGGATGATCTGGTTACCATCGCCGATGAGAACGCTGAAAAGCTTATTGCAGCATTGGTACGTCAGGTTCTTCCTGAGGCTGATTTCGTGGGAGAAGAAGCCTGCGAAAGAGATCCGTCCCTAATGTCCCTGATTGATGGCAGCGAAATGGCCGTGATCATTGATCCGGTCGATGGAACATGGAACTATGCCAATGGGCTGGCGACCTTTGGCAGTATCATAGCAGTCACAATGCGCGGAGAGACTGTTTTCGGCCTTCTGTATGATCCCGTGATGGATGACTGGATTGCAGCCGAAAAAGGCAGTGGTGCCTGGTCTGTAACCACCGGCGACAAACGCGTCTTAAGCTGTGCCCAGCCTCAAGATATTCTATCCGGCTATATACCGTTCAACATGTTCTCGCCTGATGTGAAGAAAGATCTTTTTGGCGTGCTTCCGCAGTTTGACCGGGTCGCATCGTTGCGCTGTTCCTGTCACGAATACCGCATGCTGGCGCAAGGTCATGTCGGCTTTTGCATCGCTGCGTCGCTAAAACCATGGGACCATGCCGCAGGTGCATTGATAGTCGAAGAGGCTGGCGGTGTTGCCAGGCTCATCGACAACACACCCTATCGGCCAGGTATTTTCACAGGCACAATGCTGACCGCAGTTAGCGATGATGTGTTTGAAAATGTGGTCGGTATCTTGCAGCCCGTATTTGCTAAGCGGTAACATCAGCCTTGTGCGGGCGTTCGCGCAAGGTGCGACTCCTTGTGCTCTCGGTAAACCACATAAAGTCCGGCCAGAATTGTAATCATAATACCAACCGCTGCCAGACCATTGGGCAAATCGTGAAAGATTAAAAACCCAAAAAATGTTGCCACAGGGATCTCGAGATATTGCATGGGTGCAAGGGTTGCAGATGGCGCAAACTTTAATGACCACGTCATAAGAAGGTGAGCGCCGGTACCCAGAACACCGATTGAAAGCAAAAGGTAAGTTTCCGTGGCGTCGGGGTATACAAATTGTGAGCTTACAGGTGTGCCAACCAGTGCAAAAGCTGCATATGCGAGCAGCAGAATACCAACCGCTATCACTCCGCTGAGGGCCTGCAGGCTGATGGGATCAATGTCTTTTGCAATCTGACGCGTGACCAGCATGAACAGTGCAAAATCGACAGCAACGACCAAAGGCAACAAAGCTGGCGCACCGACTTCGGAAAAACTCGGTTGGATAACCAGTAAGGTGCCGAAAAAACCGACCGCACAAGCGGACAGGCGCCGATAGCCAACGGTTTCGTTGAGAACAAATCGGCCAAGCAGAAGCAGGATGAAGGGCATGACAAATGCGATGGCGATTGCATCAGCCAGTGGAAGGTATTTCAGCGACACAAACATCGCGCCCACACCCACAATATGCAGCACTGTTCGAATGACAGTCAGCGAAAATACCCTGCGGCTCATATGAAAATGGCGCGTTGACGCCATCACAATTGGAAGCAGAATGAGCGCCTGTAACGCAAAACGGACAATCAACAACTGCAGCAGGGGAATCGTGCCGCCCAACAGTTTTGCGATGGAATCTCCCAGTGGCGCGAGCAAACAGAAGCCGAGCATGAGGCTGATGCCCAATACAGGCCGATCACGGGTCATTGGAGAGTACCATAAATCAATTGCTGGATGCAGAGGTGCCGGTTGCGCACCTTCCGCCTTTGTCGGCCTACTTGCAAGACACCATGCAAGACATGACGTCTTTCAAACAGTAGGGGTGATCCTGGGTCGATGTCAGGTCAGTCAGGAGGCCTTTGCGGTGCGGCTTATCGCCTGGTTCGGTGAGATATCTATTTCCAAGGGCTGCTTTGTATTTTGTGTCTCGCCGTTTAGGATTTCAAGAGATTGTTTCAGCATGTAGAGTGCCAGTTCAGACGCTGGCATAGCCTTACTGTAGAGGAAGCCCTGCAACTCATCATACCCTGCCTTGATAGCAAAATCTCGCTGCGGGGTCGTTTCAATGCCTTCAGCAGTGATGCACAAATTCATTGATTTACTCATAGCGCTTATGGTTTCCAAAACCTCGATAACATTGGCATCACCAAGTGATTGGAAACAGGATCGATCCACTTTCAGTTTGTCGAACGGAAAGCGCCATAGATAACTCAGACTGGAATAGCCTGTACCAAAATCATCCATAACGACGCGTACGCCGAGACCTTTGATCATGAGCAACTGGCGTTCGACATTTTCCGGATCGTCAATGAACAATCCTTCGGTGACCTCAACTTCCAGCCGAGAAGGTGCAAGACCTGAATCATCAAGCGCCTTCTTCACCGCGGCAAACACATTTTCTTTAAACTGCAAGGGCGAAAAGTTTACAGAAATCCGCAAATGTTCCGGCCATTGCGTGGCTGTCTTGCAGGCTTCATTCAGAACAAATGCACCAAGTTCCGGAATCAGGCCCATCTGTTCAGCAACTGGAATGAACATCTCAGGCGATATGAATTCACCATTTTCATCTTGCAGACGCGCCAGTGCCTCAAATGAACACAAATGAGAGTCTTGTGCCTGATGAAGCGGTTGATAGTGAACAATTATTTTCTTTTGTTCAACGGCTCGTCGCAACGTCATGCGCAATTTGTTGCGAAGGCGTAGTTCCTCATCCATGTTGGCAGAGAATACATGTGCCTGATCACGACCATGTTCCTTGGCATGGTACAATGCAACATCAGCGCATTTCCGCAGTTCCAACATGTCATCGCTGTGCGTTGGCGAAAGTGCGGTGCCGACGCTGATACTGATGTTGATTGGCATTCCGTCAATTTCTTCAATGGCGCGAATCCGGCTGACAAATTTCTTGGCCATGGCGCTTGCCTGTTTCTCGGTCTTGACATTGTGCTGAAGCACAACAAATTCATCGCCGCCGATGCGGGCCAGAATGTCGTTCTCACCCAGAGTATCAGCCAGGTTTTGTGCTACAATCTGCAGAAGCGTATCACCTGCAGCGTGTCCCAG
>CAZOCA010000369.1:0-4401 GCA_964578105.1 uncultured Pararhizobium sp. | reverse complement strand
GGGTGGTGTGATTGCGCGCATATTTACCCCGACGGAAGCTGCCATCAGCCCCGTGATCTGGGCGCTTATTCTGACCTTTATTATTTATCGCGATGTACCTTTGCGCGAGCTGCCTGGCCTTCTGTCCCATGCCACAATGGATTTTGCGGTTCCACTGTTCACCGTGGCTGGCGCAGGCATATTTGGCTGGCTAATTGCCTTTCTGGGCGCCGCCGATATTGTCGTGAATTTCATCACGTCCCAGACCTCTGACCCGGTTGGAATCATGCTGTTGTTGATTGGCTTTCTGTTGCTGATCGGGACTGTGTTGAATCCCATTTCAGCGGTGCTGATTTTCCTGCCCATCATACAGGCGCTTGGAGATACTGCCGGTATGAACCCGGTTCACATGGGGGTCCTGACAACGATCGTCCTGTCGGTCGGTCTGATAACGCCGCCCTATGGGATTTGCCTTCTCATTGCAGCGCAGATTGGCGATGTGCCTCTGGGAAAAGCCATGATAGCGGTCACGCCCATTGTTGGACTCACTATTCTGGTCGCCATTGGATCGATCTTCTTTCCAGATATCGTTCTGGCGCTGCCAAAACTGTCTTTCCCCACTATTTTTGCTAACTAGATCAGAGCATGGAGCCTGAACATGACCCATATTAAACCCAAAGGAAGTTTCGTTGCATTGGTTACCCCAATGAACGCAGACGGCTCAATTGATATTGGCGGCTTCCAGTCCTTGCTGCAATTTCATGTCGAAAACGGCACCGAGGCGGTGCTGATCATGGGTTCCACAGGCGAAGTTTCAATGCTCTCGCCTGAGGAGAAGAAGCTGATCATCACCGAGACTGCCAAGATGGACAGCGGACGCATCCAGAAATTTTACGGCTGCTCGGGTAACAACACCCAGACGACCATCGACATGGTGCGCTTTGCCAAGGGTGAAGGTGGCGATGGGGCGATTATTGCCGCTCCTTCCTATATCTGTGCCTCCAATGATGACATCACCGACTATGCGGAGGAGGTCTGTGATTCCGTCGATTTTCCGATTGGATTTTACAACAACCCGCCGCGGGTCAAAACGGATTTGCATTGGGACAATCTGCTGAAATTGGCCAAGCATCCCAATATGGTGGTGCTGAAAGAAAGCACCACACGCGTTGGACAGGTTGCGCAGATGTGTGCAGCTAAACCTGATCTTTCGATCATGTGCTGCTGCTCACCGAATTTGGGGCTGGTCGTGCCAACCATGTCTCTGGGTGGGCATGGTACGGCCAATATGACCGGCAACATTATTCCACGTGAGTTTGCGACCATTTCCAAACCCTGGGACTCCGCTGAAGATGCTGCAAATTTCCAGCAAGCCTATCTGCATAATCTCGACATGCTGCATTACGCCTATTCGGCTGTAAATCCGGTTGCAATCAAGAGCCTGATGCAGGCCGTTGGTCTGCCTTCCGGCCCGCTCCGCAAGCCTTTGACTTCCTTTGAAGGGGCGCAGTTGCAAAAGGGTCTGGATATTGTCAGCAAGCTGAACCTTGACCGGATTTATGGCTACAAGATCAATGGCGCGGTGAAAGCTGCGTAATGTCAAAAAGCAAACGTGTAACGCTGATCACCGGCGCGTCCAGCGGCATCGGAGCGGCCACAGCAAGGCGGATAGCAGGTCCGGGTGAATGCCTGCTTCTGCATGCCAGAGGCGGGGTTGATGGCAACAAAATACCGCTCTTTGAAGCCGTTGCCGAGGAGGCACGTGCTGCGGGTGCCGAGGTACAAATTTTAATCGGTGATCTGGGTGAGCCGGGAACAGCTGCCGCGCTGGTGAATGAGGCGGTGGAAAAATTTGGCCAGTTGGACCGGATTGTTTCCAATGCCGGATTTGCCCTCAACAAGGTGGTTGGTGAAATCACCCGGGATGATCTTGAATATTCTCATACAATTATCACTGGCGCTTTCTTTGAATTGATTGATGCCGCCCTGCCCCATTTGACCGCTTCAAAGTGTGGCCGCGTGGTTGCCGTTTCGTCTTTCGTGGTTGACCAAGTGCCCATCAAGCGTATGTTTCCTGCAACCGCTGCTGCAAAGGGTGCGATGGAAGCATTGGCAAAAACGTTTGCAGTTCAAGTGGCTGCAGAAGGCGTCACCGTAAATTGCGTTGCCCCCGGTTTTACCGAGAAAGAAAGCGCCGGGCATTCCGCGCTGTCTCAGAGTTCCTGGCAGGCGGCAGCGGAGCTCACGCCCAATCAACGTCTGGCAAAACCTGCTGATATTGCAGCCGCCATCGCATTCTTTCTCAGCGATGAGGCTGCCCATGTTACCGGACAGGTTCTGCGCGTCGATGGCGGATTATCCCTGACTTAACGGAGAGATAGAATGCCGATTATTCGAGTTACGATGGCAGCGGGTCGCACGGCCGAGCAAAAGAAAGCGGCAGCGCTGGAAATCACAGATACGATTGTCAAGCATTGCGGTGCCCATGCAGAGCATGTTTATGTGGTGTATGATGATATTCCGCCGGATGACTGGACTGTGGGCGGCGAGACCATAACAGAACGCAAGGCAAAACGCGGCGAAACGTGATGAGCCCTCATCACGCCGAACATGATGGCGTGGAACAATGACAAACCCGATCAGCCTTTGCCACTGGGGCGCTTTTGAAGCGGACATTTCCAACGGTCGGCTGATTGCAGCCAAGCCCGTGCAGGGCAGCGGCGCAGACCCGGATATGATCGGGGCACTGCCGCAACTGGTCTATTCCGACAAGCGCATTGATCAACCGCATATCCGTGAAGGATGGTTGCGGAACCGTGCCCTGTCCGACGGCGCCATGCGCGGCCATGACCGCATGGTGCCTGTGTCATGGGAAGTGGCGCTGAGGCTCGTCTCAGAGGAACTTGACCGGGTTCGGACAGACCATAGCCACAAGGCGCTTTTTGCCGGCTCTTACGGCTGGTCCAGCGCCGGGCGATTTCACCACGCACGCAGTCAAATCCGTCGGTTCTTCGGGGCCTTTGGCGGTTTCACAGATCAGACAGGGAATTATAGCTGGGGCGCAGCGCAGATCATCTTGCAGCATGTGCTTGGAAGCCAGGATGCCGTCTCGAATGCGGCCACAAGCTGGGACAGTATCTGCGGTAATACGGACGCTTTCATAGCGTTTGGGGGATTGAACCCAAAGAACTGGCGCGTCACATCGGGCGGGGCCGGGTTTCATCACATGCCTGCGCACATTCAACGGGCCGCCGACCAGGGCACGAAATTCGTTGTCATAAGCCCGGTGGCAGACGATATTCCACCCGGGTTGGAGGCTGACTGGATTGCGCCACGACCGGGTTCAGATACAGCCATCATGCTTGGGCTCTGCCACGAAATGCTGCGCCGTGGCCGGGCAGATCGCACGTTTCTGGACAGGTTCTGTAGTGGCAGCGATACCCTGATCGCTCATTTGAATGGCGATCTTGACCAGCAGCCCAAAACGCTCAATTGGGCCGCCAGTATCGCTGATGTGCCGGTTGAGTCTCTAACAAAGCTTGCAGATATCATTGAAACTGGCCGGGTGATGCTGACAGCAAGCTGGTCGCTGCAGCGCGCGCATCATGGCGAGCAGACCTATTGGGCGCTGATTGCCCTTGCAGCCATGCTGGGACAAATCGGATTGCCCGGCGGCGGGTTTACCTTTGGCTATGGATCGCTGAATGCGGTTGGACAAGGTGCCCGCAAAGGCCTTGTGCCTGCCCTGCCGACGCTGGGCAACAAGGCTGGCATGTCCATCCCGGTTGCCCGATTTGTTGACATGCTGGAACAGCCCGGCAAGAGCATTCCGTTCAATGGTCAACACATCACCTATCCTGATACGAAACTGATCTATTGGGCTGGCGGCAATCCGTTTCATCATGCTCAGGACCTGTTTCGACTGGAGCGCCTGTGGGCCCGGCCGGAAACGATTATCGTGCATGAGCAATTCTGGACCGCGACCGCGAACCGCGCCGATATTGTGTTGCCAGCGACGACCTCCCTGGAGCGGTCAGACATTGGTGGCACCTCACGGGATCCGAACGTGTTCTACATGCCAAAGCTCATTGATTCTGTGGGTCAGGCGCGGAATGATTTTGATGTCTTTTCCGATCTGGCAGAATGGTTGGGCTTTGGGGACACTTTCACCGAAGGGCGTGATGAAACCGCATGGCTGCGGCATCTTTGGAGCGAAACGGAAACCAGGGCGATCGCCCAAGGACTGACAGCACCAGGTTTTGATGAACTCATCAAGAAGGGTGTGTGGCAGGTTCCCCTGCCTGACAAGCCGGAAGTCTTTCTTTCCGACTTTCGGCAAGATCCAGTTGAAAACCCCTTACCGACAGACAGCGGGAAAATTGAATTGGCAAGTGAACGGATTGGCTCATTCCAATATGAAGA
>CAZOCA010000368.1:0-4403 GCA_964578105.1 uncultured Pararhizobium sp. | reverse complement strand
GGACAAAACAGGCTGATCAGCAGAAAAAAAGGTTTACCGCCCGAGGCATGGGCGCTCTTCAGCTCAGCGAGTGTATCGAGCGCCTGCTCGACCACGGCGTGGTCATAGGCCTGGTAGGATGTCTCGCCGCAGCCGGAAAACTCCAATTCGGGTCCCTTGTTGCCGCGCCCTTTGGTCAGTGGCCCGATGTCAGGTGGATTTCCGCCCGGATAACTTGAGCCGATATCGCCAATGGGACGTTTGGCAAACCCATGGGTCTGATCCGGTCCATTGAAGTGCATCCGTCCGACCAAATGGCAATCATAGCCTTTCGCGCCGAGCGCGTGGGCAATCGTCGGGATATCCGAGGCCAGATAGGTGTCGTTGTTCAGAACACCACTTTGATGTGGCTGAAGGCCCGTCAGGAAAGCCATTCGTGAGGGAACGCAAAGCGGCGATGAACAATAACAATTCTCGAACCGGGTGGCCTGCGCTGCAAAGGCGTCGAGAGCAGGCGTGATCGCGGATTTATCACCAGCACACCCCATGATCCGGGCTGCGTGTTGATCTGTCATAACCATGATTATGTTGGGCCGCAGATCAGAAATTGGTTCTACCATTTATAGTCTCAGTAAAATTGGTCTGGACAAAATAAGAAATTGAATGGTAGTGATTGGACCAATTCATAGCAAGCATCATGTTCGGACAAAATGGGAGGTCCTATGTACTATCTATCTAATAAGCGCACTCTTCGGAGAGGCTTTTGCACACTTTTGGCGACCGCAGGATTGGTTTACGGGTTGGGATTGGTTGGACCAAACTCTGCCGGACAAGCCCAAGCCGAAGAGTTCCCCTCGAAGTCGATCAAGATTATTGTTCCTTTCAAACCGGGTGGTCGGACCGATGTGGTGGCACGGCTCATCTCGGAAAAAATACAGGAAAAGGGATTGCTGTCTCAGTCCATGGCGGTCGTGAACGCAGATGGTGGGGCAGGGGCAAATGCTGTGGCTCAGATGCGGCGCGGAGATACTGATGGCCATACGATCATTCACTGGCACCATCAGGCGCTGATTGCCATGGCGATGGAGCTTGGTGATTTCGATATGAGCGATTTCCGCTCGCTGGGCTACACCGGGGGCGGCAGCCCGGTCTGGGCAGTCAAAGCCGACAGTGAGTTCAACACCATCGAGCAGCTTGTCGATCACCTCAAAGCCAATCCGCGCAGTCTGGTCGAAGCGGTCGGTATTGGGACCATTCCACATTTTGTAGGTGGTATGTTCGCAAATGCGGCCGGATTTGAGACCCGCTATGTGACCGCAAATAGTGGCTCAGACCGGCTGCGGCTGCTTCTTGGCGGAAATGCCGATATCGCTCTGTTTGCGGCGTCTGAGTATCTGGCGCAGGGCAATGGGCTGAAAGCTCTTGTCTATTTCGGACGCGAACGGTTGCCGGAAATGCCAGATGTACCGACGGCGACAGAGGCAGGCTATGATGTTTCATGGACCAATCCCAATTGGTGGCTTGCACCGGCAGACACGCCTGATGCGGCGGCAGAAGCTTTGTCAGCAGCGTTGGAGGCTGCCATCAATGATCCGGAAATTGCCGACTATTTCCGCAACAACACGCTTGAGCCTTATTGGATGAGTGGCGCCGATGCGCGCGCCGACGCTGAAAACGTGCTGGTCCGACTTAAGAAGGTCGCGGAAACAATCCAGTAGATTGATCCTCCCGAGTGGGGTCGGCTCCTGTGAAGGTGCCGGCCCCGCATTTCGGATTCAGAAATTAGGGTAACGCGTGTCGCAGTCTCAAACACAACGTGAAGCAGTTGGCGATCTGATTTGTTGCGCGCTTGTGCTCATTGGCAGCCTGATCCTGTTCATTGGCGCATCGTCGTTGCCGCCGCCTCGATTTGAACCATTGGGGTCGGCAGCGATGCCTCGCATCCTTGGATTTCTGCTGATTGTTTTATCGGCTGTCGTGGCGTTGCAGGCGGTCGCGAAGCTGCGCCAACCAAAAACATCCACGGTTGATATTGAAGCGACGCCAAATTCGCCTTACCGCGGATTGATTGTTCTCGCGGCACTGATTGTCTACGTTTTTGCGCTGGATGTTCTGCAACTGCCGTTTTTGATTGCCACAACACTTTTTGTGACCGTAACAGGGACCGCGATGCACAGATTTTCAGCGCGTTCAATTGTTATCCATGGGGCTCTGGGGCTGATCATTGCCGTCCTGATTTCCACGGTTTTTTCGCGGTTCCTCGGAATTGAGATCGGTTAGAAATGCTTGACGCATTCATACAGCTGTTTGAGTTGCAAAACATCCTGTTCCTGGTGTTAGGCACCGCGTTGGGCATCGTTGTTGGCGCCATCCCCGGCCTGACGGCTTCAATGTTGATCGCACTCACGCTTCCTTTGACATTTCATATGGACCCGGTCGCGGCGGTGACTTTGCTGATCGGAGAATATGTCGGGGGCATTTCCGGCGGGCTGATCACCGCGATTCTGCTCAGGATGCCCGGTACGCCAGCCTCGATTGTGACCACGTTTGACGGCTATCCAATGGCACAGCAAAACAAGGCTGAACGCGCGCTTGCGCTCGGAATTATGGCCTCGGTTGTGGGCGGCATCATCTCATGGTTCTTCCTGGCTGGCATGTCACCTGCGCTGGCAGAGTTTGCACTGCAGTTTGGACCGTGGGAATATTTCGCGCTTGTTGTCATGGCCCTGGTCATGCTGGCGGTCCTGGCTCAGGGGTCATTGGCGAAGGGGCTATTGGCGGCCGCGCTGGGGATGGCGTTTGCCATCCCGGGCATTGACAGCTCAATCGGACAGGCACGTCTGACCTTTGGCAACTCCGCGCTTTTGACCGGCTTTGGTTTGTTGCCGGTTCTTATCGGAGCTTTCGCAATCAGCCAGGTTATCCGGGACGCCTGTGCGCCGCCGATGACCCAAAAGGTGCCAGTTCCACAGCAGCGTCTGCCCAATTTCGGTTCTGATGTTAAAACGCACGGGCTCAACATGATCCGGTCTTCGGTCATTGGGACATGGATAGGGCTTTTACCCGGCATCGGCGCAAATATTGCAGCTCTGGTTTCCTATTCAACAGCAAAGCAAGTCTCCAAGGAGCCTGAGAAGTTTGGCAAGGGGCACGAACCGGGCGTTGTGGCCGGGGAAGCTGCGAACAACGCCTCGATTGGTGGCGCTCTGATCCCACTGATCACCATGGGCATTCCCGGCAGTGTCACAGAGGCAATTTTGATCGGTGCGCTGACCATTCACAATCTACAACCTGGACCGCTGCTTTTTCAAAATGCTCCGGAGGTCGCTTATGGCATTATCGCGGCTTATCTGGTGGCCAATGTCATTATGCTTTTGATGATGTGGGGGGCCGTGAAATACATTGCGCAGGTGGTTCGTATCCCGCGCTCGGCTTTGCTGAGCGTTGTCCTCGTCTTCTGTGTCGTTGGGTCCTATGCGGTCAATTCGAATTTCACAGATGTCTGGGTCATGGTCGCATTCGGGGTCATCGGGCTGGGCCTGGAAGCGGCGCGTGTTCCGCTTGGGCCATTTGTCATTGGCTTTGTCCTGAGCCCGATTGCAGAAGAGCAACTGCGCGCCTCACTCATGATGACGGACGGCGATGTAACTGAAATCCTTTCCCGGCCCTACGCATTGCTATTCCTGGTACTAGCTGTTCTGACCGTCGCGTGGCCGGCGGTTGTTGCCCGATTTAAACCTGCCAGAAAAGAAGAGATGAAGTGATGCTTGATTTGCCCGCCACTTCACGTCGCTATCTGAAGATAGCACGGAGCCTTGCTCAGCAAATAAATGATGGAACTTACAAAACGGGGGATCGACTGCCGCCTGAAAGGGAATTGTCGGTTCAGCTTGAAGCTAGCCGCACCGTGGTGCGGGAGGCCTTGTTGGCGTTGGAAATAATGCACTTTGTTGAAATCAGAGGCGGGGCAGGTGTTTTTGTCCTGCCTGAAAATCTGCGCGACCATACCTATGGTGAATTGGCGCAAGTCGATGAGATTGGCCCTTGGGACGTGCTTGAAGCCAGGCGCAGCATCGAGGCGCAAACTGCCTTCAGTGCAGCCTTGCGCGGCACCGAAGAGGTGTTGACAGAGATCAAGCAGTCAATCGAGCGAATGGAAAGCGCGATTTCAGACATACCGCGGTTTGATGCGGCAGATGCCGAATTTCACGCTTTGATTGCGCAGGCTTCAGGAAATTCTGTTTTTGAAACTTATGTGGCGCACTTATGGAAAATGCGACAGAGCGCGCTTTGGAACACCTGGTACGACAAAACACGCACGCCGCAGAACCGTATCCGTTCGGTCGAGGATCACCTTGCGATCTACCAACCGATCAAACGAGGGCAACCTGATGTGGCGAAGACGGCCATGGAAGCGCATCTGG
>CAZOCA010000367.1:0-4415 GCA_964578105.1 uncultured Pararhizobium sp. | reverse complement strand
GACCAACGCATTGCTGGATCGGCTGCAATTTCTTCATGCCGCAATCGGTGACCCATGGCCCGATATGAGCCGCGCAACACTGGCTCAAACACTGGAAAGCTGGCTGCGACCCTTTGTGCCGGGAGCCGTCGCGCTCAAGGCGCTTTCGCATACCGCAATCATGGATGCGCTCAAGTTTCGCGCGCCGCAAATCCATGATCTGGACCGGCTGGCACCGGAGCGGTTTTCCTTATCCAATGGTCGCGCGATGACCATTGATTACAGCAACGAAAACGGCCCCACCTTGCGCGCGCGCGCACAGGATTTTTTCGGTGTGACTGAGCACCCCACTATTGCTGGACATGTTCCGCTGATTATTGATCTTCTGTCGCCCGCACGTCGCAGCATTCAGATTACCCGTAATCTGCCGACATTCTGGACCGGATCCTGGCGAGATGTTCGGGCTGATATGCGCGGTCGTTATCCCAAACATAACTGGCCGGAAAACCCGTCTGCATCCTAGACCGTGCCTTCCTTATGTTGACACATAAGTCATAAGTACGTACTTAATTCCATGCTTCGTTTAGCGATAGATATTGGTGGTACATTTACAGACGTGGTGGCGGAAACGCCGGCCGGGCTGTTTTCTGTAAAAGTTCTGACAACCCCGCAATCACCGGAACTGGGTGCATTGGACGGGGTTGGCTGTCTTTTGGACGAGTTGAACCTCACCTATAGCGATATCACCACAATCATTCACGGAACCACACTTGCAACAAATGCGTTGATTGAGCGCAAAGGCGCCAAGACCGCTTTTGTCACCACTGCTGGTTTTCGTGATGTGCTGGAAATGCGTTACGAAAAGCGGTTCGATCAATATGCGCTGGATATCCAGATGCCAGAGCCATTGGTGCCACGACCCCTGCGCCTTGGCTTGAACGAGCGCATTCTCGCGGATGGCTCGGTCCTCGCGACACCACAGGACGATGAAATCGACCAATTGGCTGCGCGTTTAAAGAGCGAAAGAATTGAGGCCGTCGCGGTTGGATTTCTTCATTCCTATCGCAATGCATCTCATGAAAACTATGTGTCCGAACGCCTGCGTGCCCTGCTCGGCGACGATGTCACAATCTGTCAAAGTGCTGAAGTAGCTGGTGAAATTCGCGAATATGAGCGTTTCTCCACCGTCTGTGCCAATGCGTATGTGCGGCCTGTCATGGCGCGCTATTTGCAACAATTGCAAACACAGCTGCAAAACCGTGGATTTGGCGGGTCTTTGCTGATGATGCTGTCAGGTGGTGGGCTGACAACTCTTGAACAGGCTGTTCGATTTCCAATCCGGCTGCTCGAAAGCGGTCCCGCTGGCGGGGTCGCATTGGCGGCCCATGTTGCGCGTGAAGTCGGGTCAGATAAAACGCTCTCGCTCGACATTGGTGGAACAACAGCGAAAATCTGCTTCATTGAAAATGGCCTGCCAAAAACCACACGCAAGTTTGAAGTTGCCCGCGCCTGGCGGGATGTGAAAGGCAGCGGTTTGCCGGTGCGCATTCCAACCGTGGAGCTGGTGGAAATAGGTGCGGGTGGTGGCTCCATCGCCAGTATCGATACTTTGGGACGATTGAAAGTAGGTCCGAAAAGCGCAAGCTCGGATCCGGGACCGGCGGCCTATAATCGCGGTGGCACCGAGGCCACAATCACGGACAGCCATCTGACCGTTGGAAACATTTCAGCCAATGGATTTGCTGGTGGCATGATTGAGCTCGCGCCTGAGCGCGCGCCGGTTGCGATAGCGAAACACGTGCAACACCCCATGGGCCTCGACAAGGTTGAACCCGCAGCTGCAGGCATTATCGAACTTGCTGACGAGACCATGGCGAATGCCGCGCGCGTCCACGGCATTGAACTGGGATTGGATGTTGCCAGCTTTGATCTTCTGGTCTCTGGCGGTGGCGGGGCGTTGCACGCGGCACGCATTGCGGAAAAGCTTGGCATTCGCCGGGTCATTGTTCCTCAAAATGCCGGCGTTGGTTCCGCCGTTGGTTTCCTGCGCTCTCCCGTGGCCTTTGAGAGCGCCATTTCCGTCATCAGTACTTTGGACGCCATAGACACAGAAGCGCTGACAGAACGGGTCCATCAACAGATCGCCTATGTCAGGAGCATTGTCGCAGAGGCCGTTCGCTCAGAGCACATCACGACCGCAATACAGGCCGAAATGCGCTATCAGGGACAGGGGCTGGAACTTTTTATTGATCTGCCCAACGGTGAAGATTTTGCAGCAAGCCTGTCTCAACTGGAGGCGGTTTTTGTGGAACGCTATAAGGCTCTGGTTGGCTTTGACCTCCAGAACATTCCCATTGAATTGGTCTCGATCAGTGTGGGCGCCCGCGAGGCTCTGCAGCCAACTTCCATGACCGATCAGCAAACTGTGACGCCACAGGAAGCGCAGACGCGCGACATCTATGATCTCAAAGCCAAAGACCATCTCAATTATGCTGTCATGGATCGTTCCGCTTTGAATGGCAGCTTTATTGACGGCCCGACCGTTATCAGCGAGCCGCAAACAACCACGCTGGTGCGTCCGGGTTGGAATGTGCATCGCTCTGAGATCGGACATCTGGTTCTTGAGCGGAGCCTGTCATGACCGGACAATTGGATATTGTGGCTCAGAACGTCTTGTGGAACCGCCTGATTTCGGTTTGCGAAGAACAGGCCAATGCCCTGATGCGGGCAGCATTTGGTGCGATCGTGCGTGAAGCAGGCGATCTTTCAGCCGGTGTGTTTGATGCCAATGGGGATATGCTTGCACAGGCCGTGACCGGAACACCGGGCCACGTGAACACGATGGCCGCTTCCGTGCGTGCCATGTTGGAAATTGTGCCTCCAAGTGGCTTGGCCGCAGGAGATGCCCTCGTCACCAATGATCCATGGTTGGGTGCGGGGCATGTGTTTGATTTTGTCGTGATTACCCCCGCTTTTCTCGATGGGAAAATCATCGGCTATCTGGCGTCAACCAGCCACATCGTGGATGTTGGCGGGCGCGGTTGGTCGGCGGAATCCTCCTCGGTGTTCGAAGAAGGGGTCATCATACCCGTCATGCATCTGCGGCGCGGCGATGCCCTGAACGAAGATATGTTGCGGATTGTCACCACAAATTCGCGTGTGCCGCATGAAGCTCGGGGCGATATTCTATCCCTTCTGACCTCCAATGATACGGGCGTTGCCCGTCTGCTTGAGCTGATGCGTGAATATCAGCTCACTGATCTGAAAGAGGTCTCCGAGTTCATTTTCGAACACTCTGCGACCGGCACAAAAAAAGCATTGAGCCGCGCTCCGCAAGGCATTTATGAAAGTGTCATGCAGCTCGACGGCTATGACGCGCCCATTGAGCTGCGGGCAAGGATGATCATCGGTGACGGCCGAATTGATGTCGATCTCACGGGCTCATCCAAGGCTGTGAATCGCGGCATCAATTGCCCGCTGAATTATAGCGCCGCTTACGCTGCCTTTGGCATCCGTGCGCTGCTTGCCCCTGACATTCCAAACAATCAGGCCTCATTGAATGCAATCCGTGTGGTGGCTCAACCCGGCCTTGTGGTCAGCGCAGAGCACCCAAGCCCGGTGACCGCGCGGCATGTCATTGGTCAGGCTTTGCCAGATTTGATGCTGGGCTGTCTGGAACAGGCCTTGCCGGGTGAAGTGCTGGCAGAAAGCTCGGGGGCACTTTGGACATTGTCATTGTCGGGCGCAGGACCCACGCAGTTTACATCGCTTAATGTGGCACTTGGCGGCATGGGCGCACGGCCCACTCTGGATGGTCTGTCGACGACCGCCTTTCCGTCCGGCGTTGGTGCAGTGCCGATTGAAGCTGCTGAGGTCGCCGCCCCCTTGATCTATCATTCAAAAGAGTTTGCACCCGATACTGGCGGCGCTGGCACCTTCCGTGGTGGGCTGGCCCAACGCATTGAAGTGAGTTCGCGCATCGGGGAGCCCATGAGCATGTCTGCAGCGGCCTTTGAACGCTTGACCTCAGGCCCGGCAGGACGTCAGGGCGGCGGGAACGGAACAGAAGGACGCGTGTCGATATCTGATGGCACAGTGATCAAGGACAAAGGCATTTACGAAATTCCGGCAGGTGAGCGGTTGATCCTTCAAACGCCGGGTGGTGGCGGGTTCGCAGATCCCGCTGATCGTGACAGGGCTGCGGTAAAGCAGGATCTGTCTCATGGTTTGATAACGGCTGATGCAGCCCAAACCGTTTATAAATTGGATGAAACTCAGTCGTAATATTTAAAGGTAGGAGATCTTGATGACTTTCATGAAAACAGTTCTGGCGGCTTCAACGGCCATCGCACTCAGCGCTTCAAGCGTATGGGCGGAAACCAAATGGGACCTGAGCACGGCTTGGGGTGCCAATAATTTCCATCCACAAAGCGCCA
>CAZOCA010000366.1:607-4431 GCA_964578105.1 uncultured Pararhizobium sp. | reverse complement strand
TTGGGGCTGTTGTGATCCATGACACAGGCTTTAGCCTATTGCTGGAAGCGTGCATATACCAGTCGCGATTTCCTTGCGGCGTTGCCGCGTTTGTCAAATTTTATTGCCCATTTGTCTCTGCCAAGAATTCTGATTATGTTCATATATAGTAGATCATTTTATTCGAGACGATTCGTCCATGCGCAAATCCTTCATGATAAGCACCTCAATCGCGGCCTTGATCGTGGGGGCCTCCGCAGCAAGCGCCGAGGAATCCGTATGGTCCAACCGCTACATCAGCCTGTTTGGCGCATATTCAAATGGTTTGAACTCTCCCTTTATTCTGGATGAGTACCTGTATGATACGGATTTCAAGGGTGGATTTACCGTTGGCGGCGCCTACGGTTTTTATCTGACACCGTCTTTGCGCGGAGAAATTGAAGGCTCCTATCAACGCTATGCGACAGATTCCTATACCTATCAGGGCAATGATCCGTCTGATCCTGCAAAGGGGCATGTAGACAGTTGGACCGTCATGCTCAATGTCTGGAAGGACATTGATGTCGGGACGAGCTTCACCCCTTATGTGGGTGGCGGCGCTGGTATCGGTTATGGCTCCATGTCGATTGATTGGAGCAGTGAACTGTCTGAAGGGTCCAATTTTGGGTTTGCCAGCCAACTGGGTGCAGGCGTGCGCATGGATATGTCGGAGCGCACAAAACTGGATATCGGCTATCGCCTGCGCAGCCTCCACAGTCTGGTTGCCGCAAATGAAGAAGATGCTTCAGACGTGACGCTGGCGAACTATCTCAGCCATTCGCTGCAGGTTGGATTCACCTACATGCTTGGTGATGATTACGGTAATATGGAAGAATTGCCTGGTGCCGACTCTGACGTGTATTACACACTGTTTGCCGGCGTTGCACTGCCGCAGGATTCCAGCCTTGTGGCTTCGACTTACACCTATGAAGTGAACAATAAAATAGGTTTCACCACCGGTGCCGCCGTCGGCACAAGCCTGTTGCCGGGTCTGCGTGGTGAACTGGAGGTCGCTTACAGCCGCTATGCGAACAGGGATAATACCTATTACGCCAATCAGAGCCACGAAAGCATGTCTGGTGCAGTCGGGCTTTACACGCTGACAGCCAATATCTGGAAGGATATTCCTGTTGGAAAATACACCACCTATGTGGGCGGTGGTCTTGGATTTGGCATTGTCGATACAGAGGGCACTCTGGACGATGATTCATATGATGGTGCAGGTCTCGGGCTTGCGTTGCAGTTTGGCGCAGGTATTCGCAAGTCCGTCTCCGAAGACTGGGCCATCGATATCGGCTATCGGGCAAAGGGAGTATATGGCGCCATAATTGACGGTGTCGGTGACAATGATCATTCCAAAGGCAGTTTCCTGTCTCACATGTTGCAGGTGGGCTTTACTTATGGTCATGGCATGTTTGAAATGCCCGAGACGGAAGAATTGCTGTCCCAGGGGCACTATGTCAGCCTGTTTGGCGGCGTTGCGCTGCATGAGGGATCGGGCTTTGCATATGATGATTCCACCTATGAAATGAACTACGCCACCGGGTTTACAATTGGTGCAGCACTTGGAACCCAGATATCCGACACGGTCCGTGGAGAATTGGAATTATCCTACGAATATGCTGACGTTTGTGGCGCCCGCGATGAGTCTGACACCACCAAATGCGACGATACGGACTGGGCCGGGAAACAGCAATCAGTCAATCTTCTTGCCAATATCTGGAAAGACTTCGATACAGGCGTGATTTCACCCTACATTGGCGGTGGCATCGGCCTGGCACTTGTCCTGCCAGATATCGATGAGTGGGCTGATCCGGATGTGGCATTGGCCGCGCAAGTTGGTGGCGGGCTGCGCTACGCCGTCAAAGAAGATTTGACGCTTGACCTTGGATACCGTTTCAAAGGTGTCTTTGATACGCAGACCACAGGCCATCTGGAATCAGGCGCTGACGATGAGCATGGGATGCATACCTACTACACCCATGCAGTTACCGGCGGTCTCACCTGGGATTTCTGATCTGGCTGGAAACCAGCTTGCTACCCTGCATAGGTCAACAATTCTGACCTATGTGTAAGGTTGTAGCCATAAAGCAACACTTCATTTAATTCTTCGGGCCAATATTCGGCACAGCTTTTAATTGAAAACGATTTCAGTCACAGTCTTTGCGGTTGATTCTGCTTTAACTGAATTTGGTATTCTATGGGCAATTCCTTACTGGTAAGCACATCTATTGCCGCACTTGTATTGGGTGCATCCGGCGCTGTTGCGGAGGAATCAATCTGGTCTAACTCTTACATCAGCCTGTTTGGGGGCTACTCCAGCGGAATTAACTCCCACTTTGTGCAGGATGGCGCAGGGTATGACACATCTTTCAAAGATGGATTCACAGTCGGGGGCGCTTACGGGCAATATCTTACACCGTCTCTACGCGGCGAATTTGAGGTGTCCTATCGGCGTTATGACACAGACACCAGTACTTATCGGAGCCCTGATTCGCCAGTCCCCGTGGAAGGTCATGTAGACAGCCTCACTGTGTTTTTGAATCTGTGGAAGGACATTGATGTGGGCGCTGGCTTCACACCTTATGTGGGGGGCGGCGTCGGTGTTGGCTATAGCAGGATGTCAATTGACTGGGGTGGCGAAAAAACATACGGACAAAATGTTGGTTTTGCCTCCCAATTGGGAGCCGGAATTCGCATGGACGTTTCGGACCGGCTGAAACTTGATATCGGCTACCGTCTTGGCAGCGTTTACAGTCTGGTTGCGGCAAATGACAGGGATGCAACTGGTATCGTTTTAGGCAACTATTACAGCCACTCGGTTCAGGCCGGTGTCAGTTATATGCTGGGCGATGTCAGCGGTGATGCGAATGCCATGAATGGCTTTCCGTCTGATATTTATTACACCCTGTTTGCTGGTGCTGCGCTGCCGCAGGAAGCCATTCTTACGAAACAGGCCTATGTATATGATGCCAACAACAAAACCGGATTTACAACCGGAGTTGCCATAGGCACATCGCTGCAGCCGGGTTGGCGCGGCGAATTGGAAGTTGCCTATAGCCGCTATGCCCATGACAATTACACATATTTTGCCGCGCAGAATCCCCAGAACATGAGCGGGTCAACCGATCTTTACACGCTCACCGCAAATCTGTGGAAGGATAAACCGATCGGGGCCTATACAACCTATGTCGGTGGCGGGGTTGGATTTGGTCTTGTGGATGCTCATGGTGAGATGAACAACGATTTATTCGATGGTACCGGCCTTGGGCTGGCGTTGCAGTTTGGTGCCGGTGTCCGCCGGGCAGTGTCCGATGATCTGGCAATAGATTTCGGGTATCGGGCCAGAGGTGTTTATGGCGCACAGATAGATGGTACTGGCACAGCTTTAAGTGATCATCTCAAGGGCAGCTATCTGTCGCACACGTTGCAGGTCGGGCTTACTTACGGCAAAGGCATGTTTGAAATGCCGGAAACAGACGATCCAGTGTCACAGGGCCACTATGTCAGCCTGTTTGGCGGCGTCGCATTAGCCGAAGGTGCAGGACTTGCCCACAGCTCCTATACTCATGAAATCAACTATGATGCAGGGTTTACTGTGGGTGGCGCCATTGGCACGCAATTAGCCGATCATATGCGCGGCGAACTGGAGCTGTCCTATGTCAGATCCAAGGCTTGCGGCAGGCGTGATGAGCCGGACGAGGCCAAGTGTGAATTTAAAGGCATTTGGTCGACAAATCACAGCACCACAAATCTGCTGGCAAATGTCTGGAAAGATTTTGAGACCGAAGTGATCTCTCCCTATG
>CAZOCA010000366.1:0-597 GCA_964578105.1 uncultured Pararhizobium sp. | reverse complement strand
GAATCAGACGACTGGGGTGACCCAGCAATTGCCATGGCCGCACAGGTTGGTGGTGGTGTGCGCTACGCGATCAACGACGATCTGACATTTGATCTTGGCTACCGTTTCAAAAGTGTATTCGATCCGCTAATGTCGATCCGTGAAGATACCTTTGGAAATGAAGAGCATGGTGTGGCAACATTCTTCACGCACACTGTCACAGGCGGCCTCATCTGGGATTTCTGATCTGACTTGGACCAGCTCCTGCAACTGTTGGCGAAGCCCGCGAGCAATGCTATGTGAAAGGCTTGACCATCCAACTATGTGAATTGATGTTTCGCATCCATGACAACTCCAAATCAGGCGCAGCAGCGTCACATACGCCTGATTGAACAGGGCATGGCGCTGCAGACACAGCGGCGTTTCCCCGAGGCAGAGCGTTGCTACCAGACGGTGCTGGCAGAAAACTCCCAAAACCCCGACGCGCTGCATCTGATGGGGCTGCTGGCGGTTGAGGCAGATCAGTTCTCAGTGGCCGTTGACTACATGGAAAGGGCAGTGCGCCTGCTGCCGAAACAGGCCATTTACCGCAACAATTTAGGCAATGTGCTGCTGCTG
>CAZOCA010000365.1:0-4436 GCA_964578105.1 uncultured Pararhizobium sp. | reverse complement strand
TTACCAGAATTCCAATGCTAGAATTTGAGTGCCGAGTTTTCAGAAATTGCGCTGATGTTGGAAAACGATGCCGGATGACAAAATGACATCAGCAATGCCAAAGATCGATGGTGAAACGTTTGAAAAAAGCGCGATCGCAGCAATCGTACTTGCGGTCCTGTCGTTGTCAACGCTGGCGCATCAGTTCTTGGGTTCATCGACAGGGCTTGTGATTGCACGATTTGCGTTTCTCGCCCTGTGCTTTTGCATCGTGTCCCGTTTCAAGCTGCGGGAATGGGTGCTGACACTGCTCGCTTTGGCATTGGCGGCCGGACTGGTGGTGCAAAACCACGATATGCCAACAATTCTGCTTGCTCTGGACAGGGCAGCCTTTTTTGGTGCGTTCATCTATCTTGTGACTTTGTTGAAAGAGGCGGCGCAGCGTTCTGCCTCAGTGCTGGAATTGGGTCTATACACAACGCGTCAGCCACGTGGTCGGCGCTATTATGGCTTGGCAGTCGGCGGCCACCTACTAGGTGTTCTGCTGAATTTTGGTGCTGTCAGTCTTTTGACGCCGTTGATTCAGCGTGGCGCCAGAAAGGCCAGTGATGATCCTCTGGCGGTTCGACGTGCCGAGCAACAGCAGATTTCCGCTCTCCTGAGAGGCTTCTCCTGGATGATCATGTGGTCGCCCACTGCGTTGACACAAGCGGTGCTCTTCACAACCTTCCCAGCCATTGATCAATCCATCACAATTATTCTCGGCATCAGTGCAGCCGTCGTCATGATCCTGATCGGCAGATTTGAAGATCGACTGCGCTGGCGCAATGTTCAGCTTCCGTCCGTGACTCAAACGCAGGGGTTACCTGTTCAATCAGCGCTTCGGTTCGGGATCATCTGTGCTCTGCTGATTGGATTGACCTTTTGTGTATTTCTGATCACCGGTGTGTCCGCAGCAATCGCATTGATGCTGGTTGCGCCAGTGTTGATGGTCGGTTGGATTTTCGCGCAACAGTTCAAAGCGCATGGCAACAACGTTATGACGTCGACCGTCACAACTGTTTGGAACATTCTGTCCCAATCTTCCATCAGCATGGGCCGAAGTGCATTCATGCTTGGGGCTGCCGGTTTTATCGGCGAGGCAGCGGCAAAACTGGCCCCTGTGGATTTGGTTGCGCATTCTCTTGAGCGGGTGAACATGCCGGACTGGTTGTTCCTGATGGCACTGCCGGTTTTGATCAGTCTGGGCGGACAAATTGCGCTGTCCCCGATATTGATCGTTGTGTTTCTAAGCGCCATCATCAACGCCTTGCCGGTTTTGCCGGCAGATCCAAATCTTATTGTGTTTGCACTGGGCGCCGGTTGGGCCATGAGTATGACAGCCTCACCAAATGCATCGGCAACACTGTTGGTCTCCAGCGTTACCAATATTCCGCCAACCACGCTGACCTGGCGTTGGAACGGGGTCTATGCGCTGATGTGTTATGCGATGTTCTCGGTGATGTTCATTTTTCTGACGGGCTGGTTTCCAGCGCCCATTGGGTAGCGCAGAATTGGATGTTTCCATCGATCAGTTTGGAAGAAGGCGGGATTCAAATCAGAGGATTAGCGCGTTTTCTTCAGAAAAAAGATGATGCAGACAATCAGGCTTGCGACCACCCATGCCTCGGTTCCGACAGCTTCTCCAAGGACAAGCTGGGATAGCACCAAAGTTACAAATATCTGCAACAATTGGGTCTGCCCCACAAGTGCAACCCCGCCCAGGGCCAGCCCAGCATTCCAGAAAACAAACCCAATGAACATGGAAAACAGGCTGACATAAGCAAATCCGATCCATGCTGGTGTGGAGATGCTGCCTATTGCATCTGGAAAGCTTAGATAGCTGCCAATAATTGAAAGTGGCAGGCACAGCAGCAGCCCACGGCTAATGACTTCCCAACCTGGCATGGTGCGTGATAATTGGCCGGATATTGCATAGCCAAATGATGCAAAAAGTGCCGCGACGAACAGCCATGCATCTCCCGGCCCAATGCCGGCTGACCCATCGCGCAATGCAAAGGTGACGACCAGACCACATCCAATCAGACTAAGTATCCAGAACCAGGGACTTGGCCGCTCTTTGTTCAAAATTGCAGAGAATAACGCTGTTGTAATTGGCAGGATCCCCAACACAATGCCGCCATGAGAGGCTGGCACACTTGTCATTGCAAGGGCCATAAAAAATGGAAATCCAATGACCAGACACAAAGCAGAAACAAAAAGCGGCAGGAAATCTGCCTTCACAAATGGCCTGCGTCCCATGATCAACAGCAGAATCAGTGCACAGCCAGCAGCCACGACCGCGCGACCATAGGTCACAAAGGATGCTGACATATCCGCGACTGCCAAGCTGGTAAATGGCAACATACCGCCAAAAACAACAACACCAACAAGGCCGAGCAAAAGCCCCAGGCCAGTTTTTTCGGGGGACATTGGCGTGGACATAGGATGGTCGTTTTCGTTTTGGAAAAAATACTTTAAACGGTGGGTATGGGTATTTTTCAAACACTGCAAGAGTGGGTGGAAAGCAGCGTCGATGCCGGCGGTGCTTTTTTTGACCGCATTACCAAAGCCATTTCAGGGCTGACTGATCCCAAGGCTCGGCGTCAGGCTGCGTTTTCTATCGCCATGATTGCTTTGTCCGCCAAAATGGCAAAAGCAGATGGCATCGTGACACTGGATGAAATTCATGCGTTTCGCGATCTGTTTGAGATTCCTCAGGCAGAGCGGACGAATGTTGCCCGGCTGTTTGACCTTGCCAAACAGGATACTGCCGGCTTTGAAGCATATGCTGCACGCATCGCCCGCATGTATGATGAAGATCTGCAAACCCTTGAAGACATTATGGATGGCCTGTTCCACATCGCCAAGGCCGATGGTGTGTTGCATGAAGGGGAGCGTGCGTTTTTGCAGCATGTTGCCGAAATATTCGGTTTTGACAGTTCTGCCTATGAAGCCATTGAACTGCGCCATGTTGATTTGGGAAAAGCAGATCCGTATCAGGTGCTTGGTGTTTCGTCGGACATGGACTTTCAGGATATCAAAAAGGCCTATCGCGCTAAGGTTTCAGAATGCCATCCCGACAGGATGATTGCTAGAGGTGTGCCGCCGGAATTCATTGCAATCGCAAATGACAGAATGGCAGCTATCAATCTGGCGTGGGAGCAGATTGGCCGGATGAAACGCTCATGACGGGTCCGATGCTGTCCGCACCCGAATATGCATCTGCAACGCTTGCTCCTTCGCCCAATTTTGGGTCAAGGCCCGACGGTCAACAAGCCCATTTGCTGATCTTGCATTATACAGGTATGCCGGACGATGATCAGGCCCTGTCATGGTTGCGAACCCCCGCGTCTCAGGTTTCCTGCCACTATTACATTCATCAAGATGGCCAGATCCTTCAGCTGGTTTCAGAAGAGCATCGTGCATGGCACGCCGGGGTGTCGAGCTGGCAGGGGATAACTGATATCAACTCGTGTTCAATTGGTATCGAAATTGCCAATCCCGGCCACAATTATGGATATCACGCCTTTCCAGACATTCAGGTTGAGGCGGTAAAAGATCTTTGCCAGGAGATTATCCGTCGGCACAACATACGTCCTGAGCATGTGCTTGCGCATTCAGATATTGCTCCTGATCGCAAGGAGGATCCGGGCGAACTGTTTCCATGGCCGTATTTTGCCGAGAATGGAATCGGCCATTATTCAGCGCCTAAGCCTCTGGGAGACGGACGTTTTTTTCAGCTGGGAGACGAGGGTGAGCCAGTTGCTGCATTGCAGGCCATGTTTCAACTCTATGGATATGGCTGTCCGCAAACTGGGCACTTTTGTGAGTTGACATGCGCAGTCATTCGCGCTTTTCAGCGCCACTTTCGGCCCGAATTGGTAGATGGCATTGCTGATCAGTCCACAATAGCAACATTGCATGAATTGCTCATGGCCCTACAGGCGCAGTCTTAAGGCGCCTGCCAGAGCTTTGAGCATTTGAATTATGCGATGCGATCAAACGGCGCGGACAATTTCGCTGCGATATCTTCTGGTTCCTGCGACGGTTGGGTGTCGTTATAGGCTGCACGCAGTTTCAGGATGATGTCCTCCGGCACCTGCCGCACGACATCTCCATCATCGGGATCAACGGCCTTATAGACCAGTGTCTCCGTCTCCGGTTCTACTTCAAACAAGCGATCTATTTGCGGCCGGTTCGCTTCGGAATTGAAACTTTTGTCCTGACCGATTGAATCTCGGTCGGCTTTCGCCTCTGACTTTTCGTCCCTGCGTTCGCTCGCCTTATCTGCAGCTGTTTCTGCTGGAACACTTTTGGGTCTTGAAACCTCTGTTTCGACCGGGGGCATGCTTTCACGTGCGGGTGCCTTAGTAGGCGTCGCCACCGCAAGGGGAGGCGGTGCGCCAGATATACTC
>CAZOCA010000364.1:0-4446 GCA_964578105.1 uncultured Pararhizobium sp. | reverse complement strand
CTGGGCGTCAGCGAATGTCAATCAGGTGAAAGTCCGTGACTATGGCTTGCTGCCATTCATGGATCCGATCCGGGCAGATCAATCGGTTATGACTGCGACCGTCGGTGACTCCATCAAGAAAGAAATCGGCTACGCATTCTACTGCTATTCACCGCACGCCATTTGGTTCCAGCATGATATCGTGCGCCTGGAAGAGCCTGAGTTCGATCCTGCGAAATATAAGGCACTTCAGCCTGATCAGGATCCCAACTGGTATGAAAACTCCAAGGTCATGACGGAAGACGCTCTGAAAAATGTTCAGGTCGCCTACTCCAAGTCACTCGGAGAGCGCTCCCCCGCAATTACTGAATTCTTGAAAAACATGCAGCTTACGGGTGAAGATGTCTCGAATTTTGCCTTCCAGATCGAAGGTGGAAAACCGGCTGATCAAGTTGCAAAAGAATGGGTTGCTGAAAACTCAGACCGCGTAGATGGATGGCTCGGCCTCTGATTGGACTGAACCGAAAATGTGGTGCCCAACCTTTCTGGGCACCACACTGATCACCTTGGAGAACCCTAATGGCTGATTCAAATCCAGAACGTGAATATGCGGTAGAGATATCCGACGTATGGAAGATATTTGGCGGCCATGCATCTGAAGCATTGGCTGATATCAGATCAACTGGTTTGGGTAAAAAGGCCGTCCTTGAAAAATATGGATGTGTGGTTGGTGTCGCAGACGCCTCCATGAAAATTCGGCCCGGCGAGATATTTTGCATAATGGGCCTTTCGGGTAGCGGAAAATCCACGCTGGTACGCCACATCAACCGGCTGCTGGAACCTACGGCCGGAAAAATTATCGTAAACGGCGAAGACATTATGGCGATGCCGTCAGACGTGCTGCGCCGATACCGCAATGAACATATCGCGATGGTGTTTCAAAACTTTGCCCTCATGCCTCACCGCTCTGTCGTTGATAATGTTGCCATGCCGCTTGAAATTCGTGGTGTCAGCAAGAATGAGCGCATTGAAACCGCGGAACGCACAATCGATATGGTTGAGCTTACCGGATGGGGTCACAAATTTGCGCATGAGCTTTCCGGTGGCATGCAGCAGCGCGTCGGCCTGGCGCGAGCGCTGGCGGCTGATCCTGAAATTTTGCTGATGGACGAACCGTTCAGCGCATTGGACCCTTTGATCCGCAGACAATTGCAAAACGAGTTCATGAAGCTGGCCTCGCAGATGAACAAGACAACGGTGTTCATCACTCATGATCTGGATGAAGCTGTACGAATTGGCGATCGCATTGCCATCATGCGTGATGGGCGGGTCGTACAAATCGGCACGCCAGAAGACATCGTAATGAAGCCCGCTGATGACTATGTCGCCGACTTTGTTGCCGGTATTTCACGGTTGAAGGTGGTGAGGGCTCATGCAGTCATGACATCAATTTCCCAGTTTGAAGAAAAACATGGCGGGCTCTCCGATTTCAGCAACACCGTGAATGAAGATACGGATCTGTCCAGCCTTATCGAACATGCAATCGAACACGAGGCACCGATCGCTGTTGCTGATGCAACGGGTCAGCGCGTTGGTGTGATCACAAGAGCGGATCTTTTGCGAACTGTCATCGAAGGAACAGAAACGTCATGAGCCAGACAGATACAGTTCTGAATACGGAAAGCATGAGCGATTTGGCCGATACGCGCGCCGAAAGCCGCGCAGAATTGACCGCAGAGTTTGTCGAGACAAATCCGGACTATTATCAGCGGCAATTTGCAAACATTGGTTCAACATCGCAGTTCACATGGACCTTCAATGTAATGGCAGCGCTGCTCGGTCCCATTTGGTATGGTATGCGCAGCATCTGGAAGTGGGGCCTTCCCTTTGTCATCCTGGAAACATTTGCGCTCATACAAATTGCGCGCGGGCTTTTTGGCGATCTTGGTGCAGGTGTCCGTGAACGCATTTCTCAGATCGAAGGAACCTTGTCGTTCCGACGCGAGCAGCTTGAGGCCGCGATCAGCAAAAATGCCGACAATGTAGATGTGTTCAAGCGTGCCATTGCGTCTCTTGAACAAGCTGTGGCTGATTTCAATGCAGAGGCAATCGCCGCGCAAAAAGGTGCTGTTTGGATTGCGCTATTTGGCTTCGCCGCGCTTCTGATCATAAAACTGGCTGAGGGCGTGATAGCCAACTCGGCTCTTGAAAGCCGGTTTTCGGAGTGGCTTTCTGACCGCTCTATAAACTCCGGGCTGACGTTGCAAAGAACAAGCGTAAGTGTCGTTTTTGTGCTCATCATATTCGCCGTCAGTATCATGCATTTCACCTTTCCCGGCGCGGTGCAAGGCCTTGCGGAATTCCCCACTGACGGTTCAATTCGCTTGACTGCCATTGGTTGGGTTGAAGCATTATTCGAGTTTATCCGCTCAGCCGGACAAGGCGTTTTTGATTTCATCAGCTATGGTATTCGAGTGGTACTTGATGGGCTGGAAGTCATATTTGTGTCCACGCCTTGGCCTGTGATTGCCAGCTTCATCATATTGCTAACCTTTCTCACCGCCGGCAAAGGTGCCGCTTTTGCTGCCGCCTGTTTCCTGGCCTATATGGGGTTTTTCGGTTTTTGGGAAAAAGCAATGACGACGCTGGCGCTGCTTGGAACAGCCGCGTGTATCTCAATTCTCCTTGGTATACCGCTTGGGTTGTTCTGCGCGCGTCGGCCAAGAGTTTATTCGGTCATTCGACCAATCATGGATTTCATGCAGACGATGCCCTCATTCGTCTTCATGATCCCCGTCATCGCCTTTTTCAGTGTCGGCAAGCCCGCAGCGGTCATTACAACCATGATTTTTGGTGGCACGCCGGTCGTGCGGCTCACAGTTCTGGGCATGCGCGGCGTACCAGAAACCATCCGTGAGGCGGCGATCGCTTATGGTGCATCCAAGTGGTATCTGCTCACAAAGGTCGATTTGCCGTTGGCCGCGCCATCAATTCTGGCGGGTGTAAATCAGACAATCATGCTGAGTCTGGCAATGGTCGTTGTGGCATCGTTGATTGGTGCAAAAGGGCTTGGCGAGGATGTTCTGGAGGCGTTGCAATATTCCTCAGTTGGCCAAGGCATTCTGGCGGGCTTCGCCATTTTGTTCTGCGCCATGATCCTCAATCAAATTGTCCAGGGGAAACGCGATTAGCAAGCTCGATAGAGATCTGCGCAATCGACGATAGTAGAAGGACTGTCAGCTTGGCGCTGCAGCCCTATCAAACCAGGCCACATGATAGCGGCCTGGTTTGAGATAGAATTCAATCTCAGCAGTAAGCTGGACGACGTTGGAACAGATTGAACTGACACTCGTTCGTAACAGCTCCGGTTACAGCGCCGGCCGCAGCACCAATTGCTGCACCACCCGCAATTGAACCGCCGGTTGCCGCTGCCAGGCCCGCGCCTGCTGCGGCCCCGGCGCCGCCACCGGTCAAGGCACGTTCACCGGGCGTCGAGCCACAGGCTGCCAAAGCCAGAGTGCTGCCGATCATGATCGCCATGCCGAAATGACGGGCGACAGAGTGTTTTCTTCTGCGTATGGTCATGAGAAATTTCCTTCCTTGTTCGACACATCACATGCCGTAACTTTTGCCAGAATTTGCACTGGTTGTGAAATATGAACATAAAAACAACCGTTGCCAAGGTTATACAATGCTTCATGCCCTTACTTTGTTCCTGATTTGTCAATTGTTTGGTGAATTTTTGGTTCGTGTCACTTTTATACAATTGCCTGGACCACTGGTCGGTATGATCCTTCTTCTGCTGGTTCTTTTCGTCTGGAGTAAATGGAAAAGCACATCTGACACACCAAAAAGCAGGGCTTTGGATGGTACCGCCGTTGATCGCGCTGCTGATGCAATACTGGGAAATCTGTCGCTACTTTTTGTGCCGGCAGCAGTTGGCATCATCCAGCATCTCCCTTTGATTGCAGATCACACAATCTCTCTGACCCTGACAATTTTGGGATCGACACTTCTGACACTGCTGGTTTCGGTTGGCATTTTCCGCTTGCTGAGCACGGATCGACAAGAGTCCTGATATGGAAGAGATCGACAACAACAGCCTGTTTGAGGTTTGGGTCTATCTGTCACAGACGCCTTTGCTATGGCTCACCACAACGCTCGTGGCCTACATAGCTGCAGATAGCATCTCCAAAAAACTGGACCGTCATCCCTTCGCCAATCCGGTGATTATTGCCGCTGGCGTTCTTATCCTCATCCTCAAAATCAGCGACACCACCTTTCAGACTTACTTTGAGGGCGCCCAATTCGTCCACTTTCTGTTGGGTCCGGCCACCGTCGCGCTCGCCGTGCCCCTTTTCAGAAACCTGCCAAAGGTTACATCCCGGATTCTTCCTGTGTTTGCCGCGCTCATTGGCGGGTCCATAACAGCAATCCTGAGTGCGCTTGCCATCGGCTGGGCTTTGA
>CAZOCA010000363.1:2775-4446 GCA_964578105.1 uncultured Pararhizobium sp. | reverse complement strand
AAAGCACATGGTCGCGGCTAATCACGGAAGCAGTTATTGCACCGGATGAAGCAGCAGCTGATATTTTGCTGGCAAAAGGCGAAGAACGTCAGGACTTGATCGTCGGTGCTTATCTTCTGGATGTGGCAGTCGGCGACGATGGCGCGCCATCGCCCACACATTTCCGGGAAAAATATCGCCTCAACGGTCCCAGCATCGACTATCTGGCACCACAAAAACAAAACTTTGGTGCTCAGTCGAATACGCAAACCACGCTCTCGGAAGGCGCTTGACCATGTATCGCTACAATGATTTTGACCATGAATTTGTCAAAAGCCGCACAGAAGAATTTCGCAGCCAGGTGGCGCGGCGCATTGACGGTTCATTGACAGAAGACGAATTCAAACCACTGCGTCTGCGCAACGGGCTGTATCTGCAACTGCATGCCTATATGCTGCGTGTCGCTGTGCCCTATGGCACGCTGAACAGCGCCCAGATGCAACAACTGGCTTACATTGCCGAGCGCTGGGACAAGGGCTACGGCCATTTCACCACACGTCAGAACATCCAGTATAATTGGCCAAAGCTGGCCGATATTCCGGACATTCTGGATGCCTTGGCTGAAGTGGAAATGCACGCCATCCAGACATCAGGCAACTGCATTCGCAATGTGACATCTGATCATTTTGCTGGTGCCGCAGCTGATGAAATTGAAGACCCGCGTCCCACAGCTGAATTGCTGCGCCAATGGTCGACAGACCATCCGGAGTTTCAGTATCTGCCGCGCAAATTCAAGATCGCCATTACCGGCTCACCAAATGACCGGGCCGTTACACGCGCCCACGATATTGGCCTGCGCATGGTGCGCAATGAGGCTGGCGAGCCGGGCTATGAAGTGATGGTCGGCGGGGGTCTTGGCCGCACACCCATGGTTGGCAAAACCGTGCGCGATTTCCTGCCCAAGGCAGATCTGTTGCCATATCTGGAGGCCATTTTGCAGGTTTATAATCTGCATGGCCGTCGTGACAACAAATACAAAGCCCGGATCAAGATTCTGGTGCATGAAACAGGTCTCGACCCATTGAAGGCAGATATTGAAGCGGCCTTTCAATCCATCCGCGAAACCTTTGTTCACCCCAAGGCAGAGCTGATAGCCGATCTGGACACCGCATTTGCTCCGCCGGAATTCAACAACACCCGCTCGCTAGCCTTTGAAGACGCGCAGGCTGCCAATCCGGCATTCCGTGCCTTTGTGGAAACCAATGTCGCGGAACACAAAAATCCGGCCTATGGCATTGTGACCATTTCCCTGAAGCCGGTTGGTGGCGCGCCAGGTGATGCAACAGCAGAGCAAATGCGGCTGGTGGCCGAATTGGCAGAGCTATATGGCCACGACGAAATTAGGGTCAGTCATGAGCAGAACCTGATCCTGCCGCATGTCCGCCAGAGCGATATTCCGCTGGTCTATCAGCGCTTGCTGGGATCTGGCCTTGCCACAGCAAATATTGGCCTTATCTCCGATATCATTGCCTGCCCCGGCATGGATTACTGCGCCCTGGCAACAGCCCGCTCGATCCCGATCGCTCAGGATATTGCCACCCACTTTGAGGCGCGTGGCCTGGAACGTGAAATCGGCCATATGAAAATCAAGATCTCCGGCTGTATCAACGCCTGCGGCCATCACCATGTGGG
>CAZOCA010000363.1:0-2765 GCA_964578105.1 uncultured Pararhizobium sp. | reverse complement strand
GGCCATATCGGCATTCTGGGTCTGGAGCGTAAAGGCCAGGAACTCTACCAGATCACTCTTGGCGGTGATGGACGCGAAAACATGGCCGTCGGCGAGCGCGCCGGACCGGGTTTCTCGGCAGATGCGCTGATGGATGCTCTGGACCGCTTGATCAATGCCTATCTGGCGGTTCGCGAGCACGATGAAGAAGCCTTCATCGACACTTATAAACGCCTTGGAGCTGCGCCATTCCTGGCGGCTCTTTATCCTGAGGAGGCCGATGATGCACGTGCTGCCTGAACGCCAATCCAGTCAACTCCGACCCTCCGCAAATTTTGACCAGCTTGAGCAGGAAGCGCTTGAGCTGTTGGGACGGATATTCACTGATAAAGTCCACGGCAAAGCCGCTTTGGTATCCTCTTTCGGTTCTGAATCCGCCGTTTTGCTGCATCTGGCATCGCGCGTTGCCCCCGAAATTCCGGTTTTGTTTATCGATACGCTGATGCTGTTTGAAGAGACCCTTCAATATCAGCTTGAACTGGCGCAGACACTGGGACTGTCCAATGTAATCCGTATCCTGCCCGATCTGCATAAAGCCAAGGAATTGGACCCCTATGGCCGACTGCATTTGACGGCCCCGGATTCCTGCTGCGATTTGCGCAAGATCAAACCGTTGGAAGAAAATCTGTGCCAGTACAACGCATGGGTAAGTGGTCGCAAGCGCTTCCACGGTGAAGAACGGGCGCAATTGGCTGTGCAGGAACTGGACGAGCAAGGCAGGCATAAATTCAACCCCCTCGCCGAATGGCAGGCGGGTGACATCAAGGCCTATTTCGAGCGTCATGAATTGCCGCGCAATCCCCTGTTCTACCGCGGCTTCCGCTCAATCGGCTGCTCGCCCTGCACAGTGGCCGTCAGCGAAGACGAAGATGCGCGCAGCGGCCGCTGGCAGGGGCAGGAAAAATCTGAATGCGGCATCCATCTGGTTGATGGCAAGCTGGTAAAAAGCAATGTGGCGAATGAGGTAAAACGATGAGTGATACAGAAGCAGCACGCACTGTTCTGGTGCGCCAGGGTAAATTCTCACCCTCTCCTTTTGAACCATGCCGTTTTCTGGGCGTTGAAGAGTTGCAATCCATCGCGGCTCTGGGCGGCTTGTTTGTTGATCTGCAAAATGATGAGGATCCGGAAGTTCTGGTGCCATTTTTCGGTGCAATTGACCTGATCCGCATCGCCTTTCCGTCCAGCGCCGATGGTCGTGGCTTCAGCCTTGGCCAGCGTTTACGTCGTTTAGGCTTTAAAGGTACTTTGCGCGCCCATGGCGATCTGATATCTGACCAATATCCGATGGCCATCAGAACCGGTTTTGACGAGTTGGAGATCAGCCACAAAATGGCAGAGCGCCAGCCGCAAGACCAATGGCTTGCCGCCATCCCAAAACGCGAAACCTATCGATCCCGTCTCGGCCTGACCGGCTGATCCAAAAACACTGTCTTGAAAAGACACGTCCGAAAGAATTGTCCGAAAGAACCGCTATGTCTGATACTTTCTCTCCCGCTAAACCCGCTGAAACTCTTCCATTTGGTGAAACCGTCACATCTGTTGAACACTGGACCGATCAGCTGTTTTCCTTCCGCGTGACCCGGCCCAAAAGCCTGCGCTTCCGCTCGGGTGAATTTGTGATGATTGGCCTGCCCGGTGACACTGGTAAACCCATCTTGCGAGCCTATTCCATTGCTGCACCGATTTGGGACGAAGAGCTGGAATTCTACTCCATTAAAGTTCCGGACGGGCCTTTGACCTCGCGCCTGCAGAACATTCAGATCGGCGATCAGGTGATTGTGCGGCCAAAGCCAACCGGCACATTGGTGCTGGATGCTTTGCTGCCCGGCAAACGCCTGTTCCTCATTGCAACCGGCACCGGTATTGCGCCCTTTGCGTCCATCATCCGTGATCCTGACACCTATGCAGCCTATGATGAAGTGATTTTGGCCCATACCTGCCGGACCAATGCTGAACTTGCCTATGGCTATCAATTGATGGACCGCACATTGGCGGATCCCCTGGTCGGCGAAGATGCTGCGGACAAGCTGAAGCACTATGCCACCACCACCCGCGAAGCATCCGCCCATGAAGGCCGCATTACGGATTTGATGCGCAATGGCACCTTCTACGCTGATCTGGGCATTGATCCGCTAGGTGCTGATGACCGGGTCATGATCTGTGGATCCATGGCACTGAACCAGGATGTCAAGGATATCTGCGCAGCCGCAGGCCTTGATGAAGGCTCTAACAGCCGCCCTGGTCAGTTTGTTGTCGAGAAGGCTTTTGTCGGCGAAGAGCTGGTTTAGTTGAATAACTAAATCAGGAAATTTGTCAAAACTTCAATAGCTTCTGGCGCGTGCGCTCCATATGCTCACCCAGTTGCGCGTCAGTCGCATTGTTCATGTCATACTGAGCAAGATACCACACCGGCGTCCCCGGCTTCATCACAGCGCGCATCATGCGCGTTGCGATTTTGCGCGGTGGATCTCCTAGAACCATGGCCCGCCAGCGTTGAGAACCATAGGTGACAATGCAGGCCAGTTTGCGCAGATGCAGCAAGCCCGGCGTCAATTTTCCATCTGAAATGTGAAACGACACACCGGGCAGCAAAACCCGGTCCATGAAACCTTTCAGAATAGCTGGAAGTCCAAAGTTCCAAACCGGATGCACCAGAACCAGAGCGTCCGCATTCAGCAACCGGTCCACATAGTCAGCAACAGGCCGTCGATTGATCTCTGTAT
>CAZOCA010000362.1:0-4461 GCA_964578105.1 uncultured Pararhizobium sp. | reverse complement strand
CGCGATGGCAAGCCGCTGTTGCTGGCCGCCAGAAAGAGCGCTGGGATATGCATCCAACTTATCGCCCAATCCCACATGCTCCAATTGTTTGGCGGCAATATCGCGCGCTTGGGCTTTCGACATTCCTTTGACGATTTTGGGCGCAAGCGCCACATTCTCCAAGGCCGTCAGATGTGGGAAACTGTTCCATTGCTGAAACACCATGCCCATCTTCTGGCGCATGTGATTTATATTGGTACTCTTGGCGTGCACATCGGTGCCATCGACCTTGACGGAGCCCTTTTGGATCGATTCAAGTCCATTGATGCAATAAAGCAGCGTCGATTTGCCAGAACCTGACGCCCCGATGATCGATAGGACCTCGCCCTTTCGCACATCCAAATCGATGCCTTTCAGAACCTGTAAAGTTCCGAAGAACTTCTCTAACCCACGGATTTCGATCATGTGGACCACCGTTGCTCGAGCGCTGCGGCGTAGCGCGAGATTGGATAGGAAAGCGCAAAGTAGAAAGCGCCCGCAATTGTCAGGATCAATAAAGGCTCTTGTGTGCGAGTGACGAGGATCTGACTGGCCTTGAGTAATTCGATGTAGCCCAGGACTGACACCAGAGCGCTGTCTTTCATCACACCAAGTGCCACGCCGACCCAAGAAGGAAACACGGCTCTCCCTCCGATTGGCAAAACAACATGGCGTAAATCCTGCCAGTAACTCATCCCAAGCGACCGCGATGCACGGCGCATCGGTTTGCCAACCGCTTCCATGCCTCCGCGTGCGACGTTTGCCACCAGTGACGCGCAGTAGATCGACAGGATCACGACGCCGGACATGAAGGGATCAAGATTCAACCCGATGATTGGCGCGAAATTATAGAACAGAACAAGCTGAATAATCAGAGGGACTGAACGAAAGACATCCAGGATCGGGTTCAGTGTCAACGTGGCAGCCAGCTTGCCTTCATAAAGCATCCAACCAAATATTACCCCAAATATTGTGCCGATAGCGATTGCGCAGGCAGAAATCAACAAGGTGCGCCAGGCAGCCTCGGCAAGGTACCAGAGATCGCTAAGTTGAAAGCCGGAAAAAAAACTTAATGTCGGTTCCATCTGGCGCTCCTCAATACCTGAAAAGGCGCATGGCCAGCAGGCGTGACCCAACCAGTATGATTTTCACGACCGCGTAATAGATCACGGCTGTGACGGCGAAATACTCAAAAATTCGATAGGTGCGGCTGGCAAGCGCTTGCGTCTCGCCAGACAGCTCCCGAAACCCCACCAACATGCCAAGCGATGACATGAGCACCGCCCAAACCATTTGATTGGTTATCGGGTGATATACGATGCGAAACACCTGTGGGATGATGATCCTTGTGTAACTTTGCCAGGCTGTCATGCCGAGAGAGCGCGCAGCGCGGATTTGTGTTATCGGGATCGCTTGGAATCCACCACGAAAATTCTCCGCCAGATAACCGGCGCAATTAAAGCTGAGGGCAGCGACAACTATCACGTAAGGCGACAAATGGATGCCCACGGCACCCAGTCCGAATCCGAAGAAAAACAATTGAAACAAAGCGGGCGTATTGCGCGCCAGTTCAATCCAGGTTGAGGCGATCCATCTGGCAGGTCCGTTCAGGTGCATACGGATCAATGCAAGGGCCAAGCCAATGACTATGCCGATCACCATTGAGATCACCGCCACCTGCAGCGTGACCGTTGCAGCTTCAAGAAGATCGGGAATATTTTTGAGAACAGGCCGCCAATGGAAATTATAGTCAAACATATGTCACGCCCCGATCCGTCGGCTCCTCGCCCCTTCACAGGGGCGAGGAAATTTCATCAGTAAAAGACGCCTGGAATGCGAAGTTCGGGTGCTTCGCCGCCAACGTATTTGCCCCATAACTCTTGATAACGGCCGGAGCGAACCTGATGCGTGACGAACAGGTTGAGATAGTTCAACCAGGTTACGTCTTCGCGCTTGCCAACAACCGACGTGTAATCCGTGGTCCAGGGCATGCGCGGACCGGCAAGAATGTTGTCATACTGCTGGGTAATGGGAAGCACAGCTGTGTTGGTCGTTATGCCAATGTCGGCTTTTCCCTGTGTAACAGCCAGAAAAACCTCATTTTCAGACTGATACCCCTGATAGTTAGCTTCTTCGCCCCACTCGGCGGCGATTTTCAACCATTCTTGTTCCGGGACGGTACCCACAGCTGCCGCAACGCGCTTGCCGCGCATGTCTTCGATCGTTTCGATCCCGCTTTCCGCATTCACGATGCCTTGTGCATAATAAATTGCGTAAGGGATCGAAAACCCGACTGTCCGCGCACGGGCAAGGCTGTCGGAGGTGCCGCCAAATACGACGTCCGCGCGGCCAGTCACAATGACGGGCAAACGCTCGGACCAGGTCAGAGGCAAGATCTCATGCTCGACTTCCAATGCCGCAGCCAAGTCAGCGCAGTACTCCACGTCGTACCCTGCTGGCTCGTTGTGTGCGTCGCGATAGCCTATTGGCGGAAAATCAAGAACCACACCGCAACGCAGTGTTCCGCGATCAACAACATCGTCAAGCGTGTCGGCCCATGCCGGCACAGAGAAAGATGTGGCAAAAAATGCAGCCGTAATGGCTGCGGTCAGGATAGTCTTTTTCATATCGAACCCTTGTTGAGAAATTTGCAATTAAAAGCTACTTTGGATCCAATATAATGTCTACAATATTCTAATTGCGACGATCCAGAGATATAAACCCTATACTTAGGGCGGCTAAAATCCAAGCTGGAGCAGGAGAAATATCATGAACTTCAGTGCAGTCGATGTCTCAAAAACAAAGTCGGCTACTGAAATTGTTTTCGAGTCGTTACGTCAGGCGATTGTGAAGGGAACCCTGCAAGTGGGCGCGCCGCTTCGGCAGGAAGAGATTGCGAAAGCATTCAACACCAGCCGCATTCCCGTGCGCGAAGCGATAGCGCGCCTTCACCAATTGGGTCTTGTCGAAACGCGCCGCTATAAAGGCGCTGTTGTCGCAGCCATAACCAATGAAGAGTTTGACGAAATTTTTGACCTGCGGACCCTGGTGGAAGCAGACGCTATTCGGCGCGCAGTGCCGATTATGACCAAATCCACGTTAAAGCAGGCACGACAATATCATGAGGAATTCTCACGTTCGACACAACCGGAAGACTGGACCGAACTTAACCGACAGTTCCATTGTTGCCTTTACGAGGCGGCCCAATCCCCGAATTATTTAAAGGTGATCAATGGACTTCTGGACCGCCTGGACCGTTATGTACGTGCCCAGCTTTCTCTGACCGAAGGAATGCAACGTGCAACACAAGAGCACGAAGACATTCTGTTGGCGTGCGAAGCTGGAGACACGGAGCGGGCGGCATCACTGACACAAGCCCACATAAGAGACGTGAAAACATCATTGCTGGCGTATCTTCAAACGAGACGGGATGAGGCGCAGCACCAAATATCCAATGAGACGCTTCCGGCTTAAAGATGAGTTCAGACCCTGGAAAGCAGAAAATGATCGAAAACGCTGAAGCTGCTGGAACGCTGCTTGTCGAGGGAAAGGCACAGGGCGAAATTGTCTTCTGTGAAGAAGGGCTGAGTTTTTGGGGCGGCGTCGATCCTGATACTGGCGTCATAATCGACACGCACCATTCCAATCATGGCGCAGCACTTTCCGGAAAAATCGTCCTCATGCCCACGTCGCGCGGGTCCTGCAGTGGTAGTGGGGTGTTGCTTCAACTGGCGCGTAACGGCATCGCGCCTGCCGCTTTGGTATTCTGCGAAGAAGAGAGCATTCTCACTCTGGGTGCAATCATTGCCGGCCGACTTTTCGATTCCCCCGTGCTTGTCATGCGTCTTCCAAAGTCCGTCTTTGAGGCTTTGTCACAAGCAAACGCCGCTGCCATAGACGGGACAGAACTTCGATTTGATGGCAAGTCGATACGTCTGAAAACGATCGCCGCAGACATGCTGGACCTGTCCGAGGCTGATCGGCGCATGTTGGACGGCGGAGATGGTCGCGCCACGCAAGCCGCTATGGAAATTCTCTGTCTAATGGCCGCAGCGCAAAATGCGTCAGGCTTTGTCGATGTGTCGCGTGGTCATATTGATGGGTGTATTCTGGCGCATGATGCAAATCTTGATTTTGCTGAAAAAATGCAAAAACTGGGTGCAAAGACACGCATCCCGACCACAATCAACGCAATTTCAGTAGATCGTGAGAACTGGCAATCCCAGGGAATGGCGCCTGAATTTGGCAATAAGGCAAGCCGTCTTGCAGATGCTTACGTCAAAATGGGGTGCCTCCCCACATTCACCTGCGCACCTTACTTGCTGGATGACGCCCCGGAAGAAGGTGAAGATATTGGTTGGTCAGAATCCAATGCTGTCATCTATGCAAATTCCGTACTTGGTGCGCGAACGGCAAAACATCCAGATTATCTGGATCTTTTTA